>CAJFOH010000067.1 GCA_904395845.1 uncultured Lachnospiraceae bacterium | reverse complement strand
GATGTACTAATAGCTGCAATAATTACTCCTGTATAATCATATATTGGTGCAGAAAAGCAACGAATTCCCTCGTCATGTTCTTCATCATCAATAGTCCAACCAGTAATTCTTGCCTCCATAATCTGATCAAATGCTACTTGTGGAGAGCGAATGGTTTTTCTTGTTAATGGCTCATAATCACAAGCTTGTAAAACTTCTGCAATTTTCCAATCTTCCTTATCAATTAATAAACTTTTTCCAAGTGCAGAGCAATACACAGGAATTCGTTTTCCAATTTGTGAATAGAGTCTTAAATTTCTAGCGATTTCTACCTTATCAATATATACTGCATCACAGCCATCTAAAATTGCTAAGTGACAACATTGTCCCAATTGATTGGTTAACTCCATTAAATAAGGTCTTGCCTCTGTTGATAGTTCAATGCTATTAAGTCTGTGACTAGATACTGCTACAAATTTTAAACCTAATCGGTATAATCCCTCACTTGTTTTTTCCACATATCCTCTTTTTAAAATTCCATTTACAATTCTATGTACTGTTGTTTTATTTAAATCTAATCGTCTTGCAATTTCCGTAACTCCAAGTCCTGCCTCGTGTTCTGCTAATAACTCTATAATGTCAAATACACGATCAATTACTTGAATACCACCTTCTGCCATGTTAACACTCCATTTCTATTTTTTCTCTCATTATAAGATACCATAAACAAAGCGGTGGAATCAATCTTTTTCTTTATGTTTAACTTGCACAAAAAAACAATGAATGATATAATAAACAAAAAAATTAATACCTATGAAGGTTTTACCTTACATAGCGGTGGGAGGATTTAGTTATGCCAATTCAATATATTATATTGATTATTATTCTTGTTTTATTGGCTATTTTAGGTGCATTGTTTTACTTTGGCCGCAAGCTACAATTAAAACAAGTAGAGCAACAACAACAAATGGCAGCTATGGCACAGAATGTGTCTATGCTTATTATTGACAAAAAAATTATGCGATTAAAAGAAGCTGGTTTACCAGACATTGTATTAGAACAAACACCAAAATATATGCGTCGTACAAAGCTACCAATTGTAAAAGCAAAGGTTGGTCCAAAGATTGTTACTTTAATTGCTGACGCAAAGGTTTACGAAGTACTTCCAGTAAAGAAAGAAGTAAAGGTTGTACTAAGTGGTATTTATATTACAGAAATCAAAAGCGTTCGTGGTGGCTCAATTGTAAAACCAGAACCAAAGAAAAAAGGGTTGTTTGCTCGTTTTAAAAAAGAAAAATAAGAAAATAAAGAGAAATAAGATAGTGACTTTTCTATCTCATTTCTCTTTTTATTTTCCTAATTATATTTGATACAATAAACAATCGTTCCAACACATATGGTATCGCTTGGAGGAAGTTATACTATTTGTAGTTTTGTTACTTTGTAGTTACACTACTTTGCAGTTATACCATTTTGCAGTTACGCTGCTTTGTAGCTATGTTACTTTGTTTCGTTTACCTGCTCCACTTTAACAACAATTCTACTATCACTTACATAATCATGATTCATTTCCAACGAATATAATAGCTCTAAGATTATTTCTCCTTCCATCTCTAATAGTTCAATCTTTCGTGCTAATACCCCAATTTCAATCATTCCAACTTCAGTAATATAGGGACTCATATTTTGTTGTCCTAAGGTAAACATCATTTGTGTATTAATTGCTCCTTTTTTTGTAATTTCTACATAATCCTCTGCAATCTTTACTACGTTACGAATGGTTTTTGATTCTTCTGGGATAACTTCTTCATATAAAATGTAATGTTTGTTATTTTTATAATAATAATTTCCTCTTGTAATTACTTGAATTTCTTGTATTTCTTCTGGAGCTTTATCGTAATCTTGTTGCCCCGTAACCGTAATTAATACGTCTTTTGTCATAAGCTAAAACTCCTCTATATTAATTTGCTGTGGTTTATTGATTTCAAATGGTAAAATCGAGTTTGCAAATTGTTGAAATTTTTCTGGATCATCACTAACATAAAAATCATATTGTTGTGATTTTACATTCCCATGTTCCTCTGTTGTTAAGTCTTTCCATTCTAAAATTCTACGAAGGGATACTGCAGTTTCATATGCTGGGTTAACAAGCTGTATTCCTTCTCCCATAATGTTACGAATGGTAGAGCGAATGAGAGGATAGTGGGTACACCCTAATATTAATGTATCTACTTCTTCTTTTTTTAACTGCTCCAAATATCTTCTAGCAATTTCATCTGTTACACTATCATGCCACATTCCTTCTTCTACCAAAGGACAAAACAGTGGACAGGCTTTTCCTATTATCTCTAAGTTTTCATCAAACTGTTTTAAAATTTTTGTATAAAGCCCGCTGCGTATTGTTCCTTCTGTTCCAATAACACCTATTTTCCCATTGTGTGTGGCATCTGCTGCTACCTTAGCCCCTGGCTTTATTACACCAATAATTGGAATGTCTATCTCTTTACTTATTTCTTCTAGGGCAAATGCACTGGCAGTATTACATGCAATAACAATGGCTTTTACGTTCTTTGTCATAAGAAAACGTACAATTTGTCTTGAATATTTAAGAATTGTGTTTTTTGATTTGCTTCCATAAGGAACACGAGCTGTATCTCCAAAGTAAACAATTTTCTCCTCTGGCATTTGTCGCATAATCTCTCTAGCAACTGTCATACCACCTACCCCAGAATCAAAAACTCCTATTGGTGCATTTCTATCCATATCCTTCTCCTTATTTTGTTTCTCTTGTAGAAGCATTGTCAATAAGTGTTTGAATTAACTGATACTTATCTAAGCCTTGTTCTTCCCAAAGCATTGGATACATACTAATCGCAGTAAATCCTGGAAGTGTATTCAATTCGTTAAATACAATTCCATCTTTATCAAGGAAAAAGTCTACTCTTGCAAGTCCTTTTCCGTCTACTGCATGAAAAATGTCAATGGCACTTTTTCTAATTTGTTCTTTGATTTCTTCTGGAATTTCAGGATTTACATCTGTTTTTGACTCAGAATTATAATACTTTGCTTCAAAATCATAAAACTCTGCTGCTGATAATACTTCCCCTACCCCACTTGCCTTTGTTTCTCCATTTACGTCAAGAACTGCACACTCTACTTCACGTCCTACAATGGTTTCTTCTACTAAAATTTTGCTATCGTGCTTTGCTGCTTCTTCCAATCCTTTGATTAGTTCTTCTCTATTCTCTGCTTTTGATACTCCCTTAGAAGAACCTGCACAAGATGGCTTAATAAATACAGGGTATGGTATGGTACTTTCTATTCGTTCTATTACAAGGTCCATTTGTTGTAGTTGCTTTCTTGTAATTCCTACATACTTGGCTTGACGAATCTTTAAAGTATCTACAATAATTTTTGTATATAATTTATCCATAGAAACAGCACTTGCTAATACTCCACAACCAACATATGAAATATGAGCCATTTCAAATAAACCTTGAATCGTACCATCTTCTCCATACAATCCATGTAACACTGGGAATACAATATCAATGCCTACTTCCTCAATTCCATGTTCCTTTTTAATATAAATTGCTTTCTTTGTTGCATCTGGTGAGAAGATTACTTCTTCCTTTGAATTTCTCCATTCTCCAGATGAAATATCTTCTACACTATTTACTTTTTTCCAACTTCCCTCTTCTGTAATTCCTACTAAAATAATATCATACTTATCTTTATTTACACACTTTAAAATATTGGTAGCTGACATACAAGAAATCTCATGTTCTGATGATTGTCCACCAAATATTACAACTAAAACTTCTTTTTTCATGGTTGCCTACAAAGTCTTTTAAAAAGACCTTTTCCTTTCTATTTCATTCTTTTTATTTTACATTCTATCTAAAAATATTTCAATCCTAATTTATTTCCATTCTTTCTGATTAACTATTATTTCTTTGGATATAATACAGATACCAATCCATTTTCCTTAGAAAAGGGAATTTACTACTTGGCTTTAAGAAACTATGTTTCAGTCAAAAATAATAGAATTATGAAAGGAGCGAATTTTATTTATGAAACACAAATTATTACCTATATTTTATATCTTATGTATTACTATTGTATGCTTTATTTGTATTTATGATAAATATAATTTAACACCACAAGAGGAACTTTCCTTAAAACTCCTTCGCTTTCATGTAATAGCAAACAGCAATTCTTCTGATGACCAATACATAAAATTAAAAGTGAAAGAAGCTGTTGTGTCAGCTATGCAACCATATATGAGTAGATGTACTTCTAAAGCGGAGTCTATTGAAGTGGCAAAAGAAAATATTTCTTTTATACAAGAAGTGGCTACCAATACATTAAATCGTTATCATGTAAATCAATCTGTTTCTATTTGTATTGAGAATACTTATTTTCCTATAAAAACCTATGGGGATTTTACCTTTCCTTCTGGATACTATGATTCTGTTCGTATTGTTTTAGGAGAGGGAAAAGGGGAAAATTGGTGGTGTGTTCTTTATCCTCCCCTCTGTTTTGTAGATATGAGTTATGGTGTTGTCCCTGAATCTTCTAAAGAAACGTTATCTAGCACATTATCAAAGCACACATACAATTCGCTATCAGAAGATAAAACAAAATTTGGATTTCGGTTTTTTCCATTTTTAAATTGGTTATTGGAGTAGTCATTTACAAAAAAACAGTTGAAAAATATCTCTACATAGAGTATTATGTCTCTATATAGAGATATTTATTTTAGGAGTTTGTATATCATGGCAAAAAATGAATTAAAGATTTTAATTGGGTTACATAGAGCTGTCAATTATATTGACAAACAATCGTTAAAAATTTTTTCTAAGTATAACCTTACCATAGGCCAATTTGGCGTATTAGAAGCGTTGTATCATAAAGGAGATATGACCATAGGTCAAGTACAGGAAAAAATTTTAAGCTCCAGTGGAACCATTCCTCTTATTATTAATAACCTAGAGAAACGAGGATATATTTCAAAACATACAGATAGTAAAGATAAAAGAAAATGTATTTTACATATTACTGCATTAGGAAAACAATTGGTAGAAGAAGTTTATCCAGAAAATGAAGAAACTATTATTTCTATTATGAAACATTGGAGCAATGAAGAACAGCAACAACTAGCTAATTTATTAAAAAAGTTTGGAGATGAAATAAATGGAACGAAAAATTAAACAACAAGTAAAAGGTTTTGAAACACAAGATGGTGCAGGAGTGAAATTAGTCCGCGTACTGGGTCATTCTACAATGGAAGAATTTGACCCAATTCTTATGCTTGACTCCTTTGATAGCACAAATCCAGAAGATTACACAGCAGGATTTCCAATGCATCCTCATCGTGGAATTGAAACTATTAGCTATGTATCTCAAGGTCAAATGAAGCACAGAGATAGCTTAGGAAATGAAGATACTGTTACAAATGGTGAAGTTCAATGGATGACTGCTGGCTCTGGTATTTTACATGAAGAAATATTACCTACATCTAATAGAATGTTAGGTGTTCAATTATGGTTAAACTTACCTGCAAAAGACAAAATGGTTCCACCAGCTTATCATAACATTAAAAATTCTCAAATAGAGGAAATACAATTAGAAGGTGGTATATTACGACTACTTGCTGGAACATACAAGGATAAAAAGGGATTTATCGGTTCTTATTTACCACTAGATTATTATGATATTCAGCTAAATCCAAATGCTTCTGCAATTATCGATACCAACAAAGACAATTCTGTTATGATGTTTACCCTTGTAGGAGATGTGTCTATCGGTGGAGAATTAGTAAAAGAAAAAACAGCTGTAAAACTTACACAAGGGGACTTTGTTACCATTAAAAATAGCGATAGCAATGCTCAGGTATTATTTATTAGCTCTACTGCTGTAAAAGAGCCAATTGCATGGGGTGGTCCTATTGTAATGAATACGAGAGAAGAATTGCAACAAGCATTTGTAGATTTGGATGAAGGAACATTCTTACAAGAAAAAATTTCCTATAAATAATAAAAAATAGTTCCTTGACTCTAATAAGAGTTATGGAACTATTTTTTGGCTGTCTATTCAGCCTTACACTTATGACCTCTTACAACAAATATTTATTTTTCTTCTTTTACAGGTAAAATAGACTTAAATGTTAGCCCTTCTTTTTTAAATCTAGAATAAATTTCTACTCGTTCTCTAAAACGTTCTGCACCTAATGTACATTCTGCATCTGTTGGGTGACTTGCCATAATACTCCAACGAATTTCATTTTCCTTAGAAGCACTATGAGTACCCTCTGTACCTCTTTTTCTGAACATTTCAATAATTTTCTCTGAAATTGCCCCATTGCATACATAGCTTCCAATAATCGTATTATTGTCTTGTACTTCTTTTACTCCATTAGAAATAGATTCATGAGCATGGGTAGAATCTGCATAAAAACCTAATGTACAAAATACGCCTACTGCCTTCCCTTTTACTTTACTCATAAACTGCTTCATTTTTTGTTCTGGGCCAGCCTTATCTACCCAGTAACCTAATAGAATAATATCTCCAGCTAAGCTTGGTTCTCCATCTTTTAAATTATGAATGGTACAAGTATGTTCTTTACCCATACCATTAAAAATAGTTTTTGCTAGTCGCTCGGTTTTTCCTGAAAGACTAGAATATATAATTTGAATTTTCATTATTTCTACCACCTTTTATTTTAATGTTTGTACATATTGTTGTACATATTCTAATATGTAATCTGCTCCATAAATTCCTGCTAATGGTAAATGTCTTGCTAAAACCATTCCTTTAATTACTGGCGGTGCGATGCGAAGTTTTGTATTGGAATTATCTGCTAAGAAAAGCATTGTATCATCTGCTAATACCATTTCTTTTTTTGCTTCCTTTACAATATCTATCTTTTCTTTTTCTGTCTTTAAGAAAATAACATCTTCCCTATCTTCATCAATTCCTTTTAAGCTATGAGTACAAATTTTATAATTAATGTCTACTCCTAATTGTTGCAAGAAGTCAGAAATTCCTACTACTGTATCATACTCTCCTATCACTGTTGCCTGCATTCTATCTCTTCTTAGCATTCTTTTATACATTTGGTATTGTTTGCTCATACCTATTTTTTCTCTTAACTCTCTTACTACCTTTGGATTAATTTCTTTTCCAATGACACTACTAATTTGTTCTAACCATTGTAATGTACCTTCATATCCATATGCCATGCCATAAACATAAGGAGTTTGAAATCTTGTTTCTAATCCTTTGCTTGCTTCTACTGCTGTTTTTTGAATTGCAATATTAAGAGTTGCCTCTCCTGCCTTTTCTAATTCTTCTATCGATGTATCTGAACAAAAACAAGCCTTCATTTTAAGTCCAAACGCCTCCAAAAGAAGTCTTTTTACTTCATTAATATCGGATCTCATACGATACGACCATAAAGAAGCTCCTAAAATGTTGTATGTATTTTCCTCTCTTATATCGGTATCTGCAACCAACTCATTTACAAGCATTTTATAAGTTTCTTTGACACCTAAAGAGTAATCGCCACGAAAGCCTCCTTGATCAAAAGCTACTAGACGAGCATTTACCTGTGGTTGCATATAAGTACAAATACCTTTTATATCTACACCAATAACAGCAGCTACAGAAGATGCAACAACAAAAATTACTTTTGGCTGATTATTCTTATCAATTTCCTCAATTGCTTTTTCTAATCTTGTAGCATCTCCCATTACAACATCTGCTTCACTCATATGTGTTGTATATAAGCGATTTTTCTGGTCAATATCTAGTTCGCCAAATAAACTTACACTAAAATGTGTAGTTCCTGCAGGTCCATACTCAATAATAACACTTTCCTCTATTGATAATAAGTTCCATAAAATTCCCATTCTATCAGATGGTGTTGGTAAAAAACGTGTTAAACTCATTTCTTTTCCTCTTTCATTTATACTTTAATTTTCTCCCATTGCTTTTCTAAGTTCTCTTGCTTCTTTTGATGCACGAAGTAATTCTTCTGTAATAAAAAATGTTACTTCAAACCCCAATAACCCAGAAGCCTTATCGGAATGAACAATTTCAATTCCCTTTTTACGAAGCTTTGCTGCAAATTCATGTCCTAAATAAAGATTTGGCTTTAATACATCATAAATATATTGAAGTGGAGCAATATTTGCACTTTTTGCCACATAAGGATCTGCTTTTTCTAAAATTGCTGATATTTGGTTTTTATCTCTTTCTGGCTCGTATTCTGATAATTGAATCACAAGTGGTTTCATTCCTTCTTCTACCATAAATTGATTAAATTCCATGGTATCAAATGGAGTATTTCCATAAATATAAGTGATTCCACTTAGCTCTTCTTTTGCTTCTAAAGAAACTTGTTTTGCCTTTTCATATAACTGTTTTATTTCTTCTGTCATAGGAATATTAAGACATTCAAATAAGCTTTCATATGCCTTATAAATATTTTCTGGTCTTGTAAATTTGTTAAAAAATACATAGGGAATCT
>CAJFOH010000066.1 GCA_904395845.1 uncultured Lachnospiraceae bacterium | reverse complement strand
TGTTTGGAATGAT
Source organism: uncultured Lachnospiraceae bacterium (assembly GCA_904395845.1). Classification (GTDB taxonomy): domain Bacteria; phylum Bacillota; class Clostridia; order Lachnospirales; family Lachnospiraceae; genus Fimimorpha. Next base: position 2,408 of record CAJFOH010000066.1, on the reverse strand, counting down.
TGGTGGACAAACAGTAGATGTAGAATTAACGAATAAGCCTGTAAGTAGAGAACAATTAGAATTTATTTATCGACTAAAAACAGGTGCATTACTAGAAGCATCTATGATGATTGGCGCAATTTTAGCTGGTGCATCAGAAGAAGAAATTAAAGAAATAGAACAAATCGCAGGAAATATTGGAATGGCATTCCAAATTCGTGACGATATTTTAGATCTTACAAGTTCTACAGAGGTTTTAGGAAAACCTGTACTTAGTGATGAAAAAAACAACAAAACAACTTATGTTACCTTTGAAGGAATGGAGCAAGCTTCTAAGGATGTAGAAGATTTATCTAATGATGCCATTAAAGCAGTAACTTGTTTAGCAAAAAAACATGGTTGTTTGGAATATACGTTTTTAATCCAATTAATAGAGTTTTTAATAACCAGAGAGAAATAAGGAATAGAGGAAATTCTTATGGTACTTGATAAAATAAATAAAGTTGGCGATATTAAGAAGTTATCTTCCAAAGAATTAAATATTCTGGCAAATGATATTCGTCAGTTTTTAATTCAAGGGATTAGCCAGACAGGTGGTCATCTTGCTTCCAACTTAGGTGTTGTAGAATTAACTATGGCACTCCATTTAGCATTTGATTTACCAAAAGATAAAATTATTTGGGATGTTGGTCATCAATCTTATACCCATAAGTTATTAACTGGAAGAAAAGCAGGCTTTGAAGAACTTAGAAAATATGGTGGAATGAGCGGATTTCCAAAGAGAAAAGAAAGTGAATGTGATGCATTTGATACAGGTCATAGCTCCACTTCAATTTCGGCAGGACTAGGTTTAGCCCACGCAAGACAAATTGCAGGGGAAGATAATTATGTAGTATCTGTCATTGGTGACGGAGCATTAACAGGTGGAATGGCGTATGAAGCATTAAACAATGCTTCACATTTAAATTCCAATTTTATTATTGTTTTAAATGACAATGATATGTCTATTTCTCAAAATGTAGGTGGCGTATCACGATATTTAGGAAGTCTTAGAACAGATCCAACCTATAATACTTTAAAGGAAGATGTAAGTAATACCTTGTCTAAGATTCCAAAGGTTGGGAAAAAAATTGTAAAAAGTATTAGTAGTACAAAAGAAAGTATTAAATCATTAGTAATCCCAGGAATGTTTTTTGAAAATATGGGTATTACCTATTTAGGACCAGTAGATGGTCATAATATTAATCAGCTAAGACGAGTATTTGCAGAAGCAAAAAAGATGAACCATGCAGTTTTAGTTCATGTGCATACAAAAAAAGGAAAAGGGTATGTACCAGCTATGAAAGAACCAGAACGTTTCCATGGAGTAGAGCCATTTTCTGTTGAAACTGGGCTTCCAAAGAAGAAAAAAGAAGCAAAAACCAATACAGATATTTTTTCAGAAACAATTTGTGAATTAGCAAAAAACAATGAAAAAATTGTAGCAATTACAGCTGCTATGCCAGTAGGGACAGGACTTAAAACCTTTGCAAACTTATATCCAAAACGCTTCTTTGATGTGGGAATTGCAGAAGAACATGGAGTAACCTTTGCAGCAGGATTAGCAGCAGGGGGAATGAAACCATTTGTTGCCATTTATTCGTCCTTTTTACAACGTGCCTATGACCAAATTATACATGATGTATGTATTCAAAATTTACCAGTCGTGTTTGCCATTGATCGTGCAGGTTTGGTAGGAAGTGATGGAGAAACGCATCAAGGGATTTTTGATTTAACCTTTTTGTCGTCTATTCCAAATTTAAGTGTTCTTGCACCAAAAAATCAGTATGAATTAATAGAAAGTCTAAAATTTGCAGAGTCCTACGATTATCCCATTGCTATTCGTTATCCAAGAGGAGTGGCAAGTAGTGTATTAAAAGAGTATTATCAACCGATTGAACTTGGGAAAAGTGAATGGATTCGTAGTAGTGTAAATAATGAGCTAGCTGGAGCAGAAAAAAAACCAGCCATTGCATTATTAGCAGTTGGCAGTATGGTAGAGATTGCAGTGGAAGTAGAAGAACAGTTAAATAAACTTGGATATGGTTGTACGTTAATTAATATGCGTTTTGTTCAACCATTAGATGTGGAATGTATTAACCAATTGCTAAAAGAACACGATTTGTTAGTAACAATGGAAGAAAATATCATTGCTGGTGGCTTTGGAGAGAGAGTATCCTCTTATGTAACAGAGCAAGGAAGTGATAGAAAGGTTATTCATATAGGAATACCAAATGTATATGTAGAGCATGGGAATGTGGATCTATTAAAAAGAGAAGTAGGTTTAGATAAAACAAGTATTGTAGAAAAAATTTTAAAAAATTTATCATAGATAAATGTATGTTAAATAAGGAGAAATAGTAAATGAAAGAACGTTTGGATGTATTACT
>CAJFOH010000065.1 GCA_904395845.1 uncultured Lachnospiraceae bacterium | reverse complement strand
ATATGGATTTATCCAGTCCAAAGCATACTCGGTGAAGTAGGAATGAAACATAGAAGTTTATAACTTTTTATAAGTTTTCAGTAACGGTAATATTTGGTGGATATATAGATAAAAGGTGATTTTACATAAAAAGAAATTTATTCACACGTAGTAGCATGTACAAATATTAAGAATTTGCCAAAACAGTTATTAAAGGTCATTCAAATGCAGTTAGAAGAACGATAAACACATTAATGGAAAATAATGAAAATTAGTATATTATAAAGCAAATAAATGAATGTGGAGGAAAAAATGAAACATATAGAAGTAGTCGCAGCTATTATAGAAAGAGATGGACAATATTTTGCAACCCAGAAAGGTTATGGAGAATTTAAAGGTGGTTGGGAGTTTCCAGGAGGAAAAATAGAAGCAGGAGAATCAAAAGAAGAGGCATTAAAGCGAGAAATTCGAGAAGAATTAGATACACAAATAGAAATCAAGAAACATTTGTGTACGGTACAATATCAGTATGAAACTTTTCATTTAACCATGCATTGCTACATTTGTCATATAGTGAGTGGTGAACTAAAGCTAATTGAACATCAAGATGCCAAATGGCTTAGCAAAGAAACCATTGATAGTGTAGAGTGGTTGCCAGCAGATATTGAGGTGATTGAGGTACTAAAGAATATAGATAATATAGAAGAATAGCAGAAAACTTGTATATTCATAACTATTTTTCTACGAGTAAAGGAAAATATAATATGATTTCCCAATAATGTTAGTGTTTATGTACAGGAAGCGGTCTTGAATTTTTAAATAAAAAAGGTTACCACAATTAGTTGTCACAAAGTTCATGGTTAAATCGCTTGTATAAAAACTCTATTTTAGCTACTATAATTTATAGTAAGTAAATGGTAACCTAGCAATAAGGTTTCAAGGAACAATCTTAGAAAGGAGTATTGAAATTATGGGAAGATTTGTAAATCCAGACAACAAAGCGTTTCAGGTTGCGTTAAATTCGGAAATATATGTAGATAAGACTGGTTTAATAGAATATACCAATCGTGTTATGGATACAAAACAGGCATTAATATGCAATAGTCGTCCTAGAAGATTTGGAAAATCTACCACTGCTGATATGCTGACTGCTTATTATAGTAGGGGCTGTGATTCAGAAAAGATGTTTACACAGACTGATATTAGTAAAACAGAGGATTTTAAAAAACATTTGAATAAGTATGATGTGATTCGTTTGGATATTCAGTGGTTTATTACACCATCAAAACCAATAAATACTATCGTACAGAGAATAGAAGAGAGTGTAGTGAAAGAACTAAAAGAATATTATCCAAAAGAATTAGAGAATCAGAATGTTTCACTTGCAGAAGGACTTAGTACAATCAATGAAGTAACTGGACGTAAATTTGTTGTAATTATTGATGAATGGGATGTGTTAATTCGTGAAGAAGCAGAAGATATAAAGATTCAAAAGGATTATATTGATTTTCTTAGAACTTTATTTAAGGGAAGTTATCCAACAGAATTTTTACATCTTGTGTATATGACAGGAATTTTACCAATTAAAAGAGTGAAAACACAGTCTGCACTTAATAATTTTGAAGAGTTTACTATGCTTGAGGCAGATATGCTTTCTTCTTATATTGGCTTTACAGAAGAAGAAGTAAAGAAACTATGTATTCGTTATAATCGAGACTTTGAAGAAGTGAAGCGATGGTATAATGGCTATGTGTTAGGCGAATATCAAGTATATAATCCAAAGGCAGTTGTTAGCCTAATGGAACGAGGTGTATTTCGTAGTTATTGGTCAAAGACTGGAACTTATCAATCTATTGTACCTCTTATCAATATGGATTTTGATGGATTGAAAACTGCCATTATTCAGATGATTTCGGGAGATTATGTAGAAGTAGATGTGAATAGTTTCCAAAATGATATGGTTTCTTTCCAATGCAAAGATGATGTCATCACCTTATTGATTCATCTTGGATATTTGGCATATGAGCAGGAAAGAGGAGCATTTATTCCAAATGAAGAAATTCGTCAAGAGTTTTTGGTAGCAACTAGAAAACAAACATGGAATGAGTTTCTTACCTTTCAGAAACAGTCAAAAGAATTACTAGAAGCAACTCTTGATATGGATGAGAAAACAGTAGCAGAAGGAATTGAGAAAATCCATACTCAATTTGCTTCAACCATTCAGTATAATGATGAAAATTCTCTTAGTAGTGTTCTTACAATTGCATATTTATCAGCTATGCAGTATTATTTTATTCCAATACGAGAAATGCCAACAGGAAGAGGATTTGCAGATTATATTTTTCTTCCAAAGCTAGAATATAAAGAAGAAATACCTGCACTGCTTGTAGAGTTGAAATGGAATAAAAAAGCCACAACTGCAATACAACAAATTAAGGACAAACAATATGTACAGGCAATCGCAAGCTATACAGGGAATATTTTGCTAGTTGGTATTTCTTATGATAAAAAGACGAAAGAACATGAGTGCAAAATTGAAGAGTATAATATTTGACAGAACATAAAAATAGTATTTAATAAATAGAAAGTTTGGACTAGAAGATATGTGTCCTTACATTAATCTGAGTTCGGTTACTGTGTGTTTCCTTAGTTTCATAGTGGTAGCAATCCAAGAAAATATATGTTGCTATGAAACAAAAGAGGGAAAAATTATAGAAACATATCCATAGTGAATATTAGTTAATAAACATTCCCAAAAAGTTAACATGGATTCAATTGTATTCCATTTCCAAATATTGTATTCTTAGAAGAGAAGATGTTTTATCGTAAGTATTAATATATTTAAAAATCGAATGTGTAACATATCTAATAGAATACAATAAATAGCAAAGGCTTGGAGGAAAACAAAGATGAATATTGGGGAAGTAATTAAAACCTATCGAAAACAAAAGAATTTAACACAAGAACAAATGGCAACCTATTTGGGAGTGACACCTTCAGCAGTGAATAAATGGGAAAATGGTGCTTCCAATCCAGATATTGCGTTACTAGCACCTATTGCAAGATTACTAGGAATTAGTACAGATACTTTATTATCGTATAAAAAAGAGTTGTCAAAAGAAGAAATGGAAGAAATCATACAAACGATTATAAAACGAATACAAACAGAGCCATATGATAAAGTATTTGAGGACTGTAAAACATATATCAATCAATATCCATCTAATGATGCTCTAATATACAATATAACAAGTATTTTAGACAGTTATCGAATAATTTTACAAATAGAACAACCAGAAAGATATGATAATGAAATTAAAGACTTATTTTCTCGTCTATTACAAAGTGATGATATAGAAATAAAACAGTGTAGTGCAGAGGCATTGTTTTATTTTTTCATTCAGAAAGAAAAATTTCATGAGGCAAAGTCTTATATAGAATATATTCCAAAACAAAGACATGATAGAAGACGATTAGAAGCTCTTTTAAGTGAAAAACAAGGGAAAATAGATACTTGTTACCAAATGTATGAACAAATGTTATTAACAGGATATAATGAAATTAGTTGGGCACTGAATGGCATTTATAATCTTTCTATGAAAGAAAATAATATAACAAAAGCAGAACAAATGGTAGAGAAACAAGAGAGGTTAGCCAATGTAATGGAACTGGGAAAATATATGGAAGTTTCCCTTGGACTTGATTTAGCAATTTATAAGAAAGATAAAGAAAAAGCACTAGAAATCTTAGAAACTATGGTGGAACAGTTAGATTCCTTAGAAAATTTTAAGAAGTCTAAATTATACACTCATATAGATTTTTCTAGTAGCAGTGGGGAAAACATAGCATTTCTATTAAAAAAAGGGTTTGAAGATGATGAAGCCATAGATTTTTTAAAGGAAGATATTAGATATAAAAAATTAATGGAGAAATTAAAAGAGATATAATATATTTGAAAGGTATTAGGAAGAAGTAAAACATTATTTCTTCCTAATGCTTTTTTGTTTTTGAAAGCTTTTGCTTAATAATAAATTGATGGACAGATAGCCATATTTCCTCGCTAAATATTTTAGAAAGGTGGGAGCGACTCACAAATAAGAAATTTGAAATGTCTTGAATGCTAATATTGTAGTAAATATGTTCATTAATGTAATTTAAAATTTTTATAACCAAAGGGTTGATATTTTTGCATGACAATTTTCGATATCACATTTCACTTTGTTATTTAGTGAAATCGCTAAATGATACTCAGAAGCAAGAACGTGATAAATTATGTTATCAAATGACTACAATGTTAAAAAATACGATAAAGCCATTTGTTATTACAAATCCAGAGTTTGTTATATTCAATGATATGATGAGTTATGAAGTAGATTTGAAAAAAAGAGGAAACAAATACTAAAAAATAGAAATACTCGGTATCATAAAAATATTGATATCGAGTGTTTCTATTTATGTTATAATAATGGTGTTTCAAATATGCACAAAAACAGAATGTAGAAAAAAGAATAAAAAAGATGTATTAAAGTGTACTAAAATAGAGAATACAAATTACTTATACTAGCAAATAAAGGAGGAATATTATGTCATTAGTCTATTCAAAAGGAAAAGAATTTCATATTAATGTATCAAAGGAAGACATTGGAGAGTATGTCATCTTACCGGGAGATCCAGGCAGATGTGAAAAAATAGCACAATATTTGGATAATCCTGTAAAAGTAGCAGAAAATAGAGAATTTGTTACCTACACAGGTGAACTAGAAGGAGTAAAGGTAAGCGTCACTTCCACAGGGATTGGTGGACCCTCAGCTGCAATCGCAATGGAAGAATTAATTCATTGTGGAGCCCATACATTTATTCGTGTAGGAACAAGTGGGGGAATGCAAAAAGAAGTTTGTGGAGGAGATTTTGTCATTCCAACAGGTGCTATTCGATTTGAAGGAACAACAAAAGAGTATGCACCAATGGAGTATCCAGCAGTGGCCCATTATGATGTTGTTTGTGCATTAAAAGAAACAGCAGATAAAATGGGGGTAACATCCCATCTTGGAGTTGTACAGTGCAAGGATAATTTCTATGGTCAACATTCTCCTGAAACAATGCCAGTTGGCTATGATTTAACAAATAAATGGAACGCATGGATAGAATGTGGTGCATTAGCTTCTGAAATGGAATCTGCTGCATTATTCATTGTAGGAAGTGTAAGAAGAGTAAGAGTGGGAAGTGTGTTATTAGTTCTTGCAAATCAGACAAGAAGAGCTTTCGGGTTAGAAGACAACGAAGTGTATGACACCGATGGCGCAATACAAATAGCAGTAGAAGCAATGCGAACATTGATTTTAAAAAGATAAAAGGAAAAGGAATGCTACCAAAGGATAGGAAGAAACTTGGTAGCATTTTTCTATATAGGAAAAAATAGTATAATAAAGGGATTGAAAAAAAGAAAAAAAAGATATAAACTTTATAAGCAGTTTATTTTTTAGCAAATAATATATGACAAATTTTCTAGTGGAATAGATGCCAGTTCAATGGATTACATTTTGAAAACTTTCATTAGAAATGTGCAAATAAAAAATAGCAATATTTAGGAGGAAAAAATGAAGAAGCAATGCAAAATTCTAGTATTGTTTTTCTGTATTTGTTTTTTACAAGTGTGTTTTGTAGGATGTAATACACAAGAGCAAAATCAAGACAGAGAGAGTAATTCATCTTCAGTACAAATAGAACAAGAAAAAGAAAATACCAAAGAGAAGGAATCAGATACCGTAGACGTAGTAAGTGATAGCGATAATAGTAATGGGAAGGAAACTTCGTTGTCACAGGAACACACAGGAAATTATGACGAAATAGAAGAAAGTAATAAAGATGAGGAGACATCTAATAATTTGAAAGACAATGGCACAAATAGTGACAAAAAAGAGCAACAACAAAGCTCTATTACTTCTGGTCAACATACAGCAAATGGAAATAGTGGAAGTAGCAATGTTAGTACAAGTCGCCCAGTGCAAAGAATGGGCTACCCATCTACTTCAGGAGCACTTCATGTGGAAGGTAGTCAATTAGTAGATAGTAATGGACAACCAATTCACTTAAGAGGTATTAGTACTCATGGACTAGCTTGGTTTCCACAGTATGTAAATGAAGCTGCATTTAGCCAGTTTCGTAGAGAATGGAATGTAAATGTAATGCGTCTTGCTATGTACACAGCAGAATATGGTGGATATTGTTCTGGTGGGGATAAAGAGGCATTAAAGCAGTTAATTCGAAATGGAGTAGCTTATGCTACCGCCCAAGATATGTATGTTATTGTGGATTGGCATATCCTATCAGATAACAATCCAAACACTTATAAGGCACAGGCAAAAGAGTTTTTTGCACAAATGTCAAAAGAATTTGCAGGTCATAACAATGTAATTTATGAAATTTGTAATGAGCCAAATGGTGCAACCAGTTGGGCAGAAATAAAGTCATATGCAGAGGAGCTAATTTCAGTAATTCGCAAAAACGACAAAGATGCAGTGATTATTGTAGGTACACCAAATTGATCACAATACGTAGATCAAGCAGCTGCAAATCCAATTACTACATCAAAAAATATAATGTATGCCCTTCATTTTTATGCGGCAACCCATAAAAATGATTTAAGAAGTAAAATGATTTCTGCTATTCAATCAGGATTGCCAATTTTTGTATCTGAATATGGAATTTGCGATGCCAGTGGAAATGGAGCTATTGATGAAATGGAAGCAAATCAATGGGTAAATGTAATGAATCAATATGGAGTAAGTTATGTAGCTTGGAGTTTGTCTAATAAGGGAGAAACAGCATCTATTATTAGTAGTAGCTCAAGTAAAACATCAGGATTTACAGAAAATGATTTAACAGCTTCAGGAAAATGGTTATATAAAATGTTGACAGGAAATGCAACGTTCCAAACAAGTTTAGGTAGTACAGAAAAAGAAACAGTAGTTGATACAACAAAAAGGGAAGACAATTCTGTTGTTGCACCACAAACAACTCCAGCAAAGGAAACCATAAAAGAAACACAACCAGAAACAACTCCAGTTAAGGAAACCAATCCACCTACCACTATCATAGAAAGTAATAGTAATGATTATACACTTACTAATGAAGAAATTAGCTATGAATTTTCCATAAGAAATAGTTGGGAAGCAGATGGAAAAACATTTTATTTATATGATTTAACATTACATAACAATAGTGCAAAGAATGGAACAGAGTGGAAGGTTCAAATACCTTTTAATGAAGCTGTTACACTAACAGATGGTTGGAATGGAAATTATAGTGTAGAAAATCAAAGGATAACTATTTCATCAAAGGAATATAATGGAGTCATACAAGCAGGACAACATATGAATAACATAGGATTTATTGTATGTGGAAGTGACAATTTGAAAATAGTACAATAAAAAAAGCTATAATAAGAAAAAGATGTAAGTGAAGATAGATAATATCAAGATACGTTAGGAGAAAAATATATGAAACAATTGTCAAGAAAAAATCTAATATTAGTTGGATTAACCTTATTTTCCATGTTTTTTGGGGCAGGAAACTTAATTTTTCCACCATTTTTAGGACAGATGGCAGGAAAATATGTATGGATTGCAATGGCAGGATTTGCAGTGACAGCCATTGGATTTCCAATTTTGGGAGTGATTGCAGTAGCAAAGTCAGGTGGATTAGATACACTGGCAAAGCGAGTACATCCAATTTTTGCATTTATATTTACTTTACTTATTTATATTTCCATAGGACCAGCACTTGCAATTCCAAGAACAGCAGGAACTTCCTTTGAGATGGCAGTGTTGCCATTTTTATGGGAAGGTGCAAATGTTACTGTGATTCGACCACTGTATTCTTGTGTTTTTTTCCTTATAGCTTTTCTTGTATCACTAAAGCCAGAAAAATTAACAGATTTATTAGGGAAGTTTTTAACTCCTTGTCTTTTATGTTTAATTGCTATTATATTTTTATTATGTCTCTATCGTCCAATGGGAAGCTATGGAGTGGCTATGGGACAATATGCAAAAAATCCATTTACTACTGGATTTTTAGAAGGGTATCAAACAATGGATACCATAGCAGCATTAAACTTTGGACTTTTAATTGCCATTAATATTAAAGCGAGAGGAGTACAAGATGAAGATTGTGTTGTAAAAGAAACTATGAAGTCAGGAGTAATTGCAGGTGTTGTATTAATTTGTGTATATGCAGCATTGGCACATATGGGAGCTTTAACAAGTGGACAAGGATATGTAGTTACAAATGGTGCTGAAACATTAACCATATTAGTAAAGTTTTTACTTGGAAACTTTGGACTTATTGTATTAGGAATTATTTTCTTTATTGCATGCTTAAATACATGTGTAGGACTACTTTGCTGTTGTAGTGAATATTTCTCAGGGTTAATTCCTAAGATTCCATATCGCATTTGGGTATTATTATTTACTGTTGTTAGTATTTTAATCTCTAATTTAGGATTAAGTAAAATACTTCGTATCTCTGCACCAGTGTTACAAATGATTTATCCAGTTGCTATTGTACTTATTGTATTAGCACTTATTGATCCAGTGATTAAGCGTTTTTGCTATGTTTATCCAGTTACTATTGGGGTGACAGCAATTGTTAGCATTGTTTCTGTATTAAGTGAAACTAATATGATGATAACGCAAGTAGGGACAGTGATACAACAGATTCCATTTTATTCGGTTGGGCTTGTATGGTTTCTTCCAGCAGTTATTAGTTTTGTGATTAGTATTTTGATTTCACTTGTGTGGAAACATTCAAGATAAGAAAAGTGGCTATGGCACAAAGAAGTATTATATTTCTAAATGCCATAGCCTTTTTTATTGTAAGTCTTTGATTAAATAACCATTTTTTGTAGTTTTCTTAATTTTATATAAAATAGCATCTGCTTGTAAATAAAGTTCTTCAAATGATATGTTTTTTGTACCAATGACTCCACCAAAAGATAAGGTAGAATGGCTATTTGGACAACAAGACAGAACCTTTTCTTTGTATAATTTGCAAATGGTATTTAGCTTTTTTTCTAAGATTTTTTTATTTGAGCAAGAGTCAAGGAAAAGAGCAAATTCATCTCCACCTAGACGTATAATAATATCGCTTTCACGGAAAGAGGTGGTTAATAATTTACTAATATAAACTAAAAGTTCATCTCCCATAGCATGCCCATAAATATCATTGACTGATTTAAAGTTATCAATATCCATTGCAAGAAAGGAATAGGAGTGAGTAGATTGCAATTTTTGATTTACAAGGAGGTTTGCTCCTTTTCGATTATAAGCTTTTGTTAAAGGGTCAGTCAGTGTTTCATGATATAAATTATGTATATCTTCCATACGTTTTGTAATATCAATAAGACCACAGATAATTGCTTCTCTCCCATCATCTGTAATAATT
>CAJFOH010000064.1 GCA_904395845.1 uncultured Lachnospiraceae bacterium | reverse complement strand
TTGAATGGCTAAATGTATTTTCTGTTGATAATGTGTTACAACGTATTGCAGATCCATATTTTGTAGGTGCAACCATTGATTCTGGCTATTTATGTGGCTCTAAAGTTATTAAAAAAGCTGCTCCTGATGAAAAAGTTGGTGTTATCTGTAAAGAAGATGGTAAGCCATCTATCGTTGAATACTATGAATTAACAGAAGAAATGATGAATACTAAAGATGCTTCTGGAGAACCAGCATACAATTTTGGTGTTACTTTAAATTATTTATTCCAATTAGACTCTTTGGAAAAAAATGCAGATGCAAATATTCCAGTACATATTGTTGAAAAGAAAATTCCATACATTGATGAAACTGGAGCGCTTCAAAATCCAACTTCACCAAATGGATATAAATTTGAAACACTTGTACTTGATATGATTCATATGTATGATGACGTTCTTATTTATGAAATTGTTCGTAATTATGAATTTGCACCAATTAAAAATAAAACAGGTGTAGACTCTTTGGAATCTGCTCGTGAATTACTAAAATTAAATCATGTAGCATTATAATTATAAGTTACATAATAAATTACAAAAAGCAAGGAAGTTGTGCATTTTAAACTACCCCTGTCAAATAGACAGAAGCGTGCATCACTCCTTGCTTTTTTACTTTTCATTTTTCACTTCTTCTAATCATTTCCAACTGATTTACTTTCTCCCATAGTTGTGAAATCTAATAACATAATTTTTTTACAATCCTCTTTATTATCCTCTTTATATTGTTGTATGATACTATATTTTTCCTGACAGTGCATAGGCACAACATATTTCATAGATAACTGTTCTATACAATACTTCATTCCCCAGTCGTATCTACTTTCTAATCTAGGGTCTAACACAAGAAATGCTACATCAATGGACGTTCCAATTAGTTTTCTTATTTCACCTTTAAAATCATCTTCCATTTTCTTATTATACTCATTCGTTTCACCAATCCAACTCCACCAGTGTAAATCTCCACTATGGAAAATAGTATGGCTGTCATACTCTATTACAAATGCTACTCCTTCATCTGTGGACTTTAATGTAGTAATACATAACTGCTTATCTTTATTTTTTAAGTATAGCTTTTCATCTTCTCCTAACCAATACACACAATTCATACCATTTCTTTGTAAATACTGTGTGATTTCTTCCCCTTCTATCTGCATCTCTTTAATATCCGAGGATAAGATAAATGTTACTTCCTTAATACCTTTTATCTTTTTTACAATATCAACATTAAAATGATCCCAATGTGCATGGCTACTAAAAATGTAGAGTGGTTTATTTGCTTCTAAACTTGTTAAATCTCCCTTATAATAATCAAATAAGAGATTGCAATCCTCAAAGGACACAATAAAACTACTATGAGCTACATAGGTAATCTCCATACTAAAACCTCCAATTAAAATAATATTTCTTTTAATGCTTTATTTACTGCCAATTCAGTGAAAATGGCACTAAATATTTTGATTCCATCTCCAATCAAAAATGGAAATACGCAAATAATAAGTGACTGTACCAATGATTGTTCCATAATAAACATATACCAAATAGTACCAATACTATATAATAACATATTTCCTACTATTAGAAATACTACTTTTACCCATATCGGCTTTGCTCTACTAATTCCAGCACACATTGCCAACGGGATATATCCATACATATATCCTCCTGCTACTCCAAAAAAAGCTCCTATTCCACTAGTAAAACCTGAAAAAACTGGAAGCCCTACCACTCCTAATAACAGATAAAGAATAACGCTCATACTACCATATTTCCAACCTAATACAAGTCCTGATAACATAACAAAAAACGTGCAAAGTGTAATTGGAATGGGACCAATTGGAATTGATAATGGACTTAATACACATAATAGAGCAGTAAATAATCCAATGATGGTAATTTTTTTCGTTGCTATCATTTGCTTCACAATCCTACTTTCTCCTATTGTTAACTTTTTCTCTTTTAATAGTAGCAATAGTAACATTACACCTTTTGTTTGTCAACTGAAAAGGTAAGCAAAAAAAGAGGTACTCTTTTCTCTTTGTTTCCTCAAAGGAAACGTACCTCTTTTTCATCATTTCTACTGTTATTTTATCCTATTTTAAAAAGTAACTCAGTCATTACCTATTTTTTATTATCATTGGCTTAAAGAATTGTATTTACTAATCTTGGTGCATATCCTTCTCTTTTAAGTTCATCTACAATTTCCTTTTTATGCTCTTGCCCAAACGCTTCTAATGTAATTGTTAATTCTACTGCTGCATTTCTATTAATACTAACAAACTGATTATGCTCTAACTTAATTACATTTCCTTTTACACCTGCAATTACACCTGCTACTTTTTGTAACTCTCCTGGCTTATCAGGAAGTAAAACGGACACTGTAAAAATACGTCCTCTCTGAATTAAACCATGTTGAACCATAGAGGACATAGTAATTACGTCCATATTTCCACCACTAATAATAGACACTATCTTTTTTCCTTTTACATTTAAGTGTTTTAGTGCTGCCACTGTTAGCAAACCTGAATTTTCTGCTACCATTTTATGATTTTCTATCATATCCAAAAATGCACCAATTAACTCACTATCATCTACTGTAATAATTTCATCCACATTTTCTTTTATATAAGGTAACAACTTATCCCCGGGGGTTTTTACTGCTGTACCATCTGCAATAGTATTTACACTTGGTAAACTTACTACCTGTTCTCTTCTAACAGATTCTTGCATACAGTTAGCACCTGCTGGTTCTACCCCAATAATTTTAATCTTAGGATTTAATTGTTTTGCTAGTGTGGAAACTCCTGTACAAAGTCCACCACCACCTATAGGACATAATATGTAATCAACTGTTGGCAATTCCTTTACAATTTCCATTGCAATACTTCCTTGCCCACAAGCTACATCTAAATCGTTAAATGGATGAATAAAGGTATATCCATGTTCTTCTGCTAATTGATAGGCATATTCACAAGCCTCATCATACACATTCCCATACAAGACTACTTCTGCACCATAACTTTTTGTACGATTAATTTTAATAAGAGGAGTAGTTGTTGGCATTACAATAACAGCTTTGCATCCATAAATTTTTGCTGCATAAGCCACTCCTTGTGCATGATTTCCTGCAGAGGCTGTAATTAGCCCCTTTTCTCTTTGTTCACTTGATAGCGTACTTATTTTATAATACGCACCTCTTACTTTATATGCACCAGTATATTGCATATTTTCTGGTTTAAACCAAACCTTATTCCCTGTGTTCTCTGAAAAATACTCACTATAAATTAGCTTTGTTTCAAGAGTTACCTTTTTTACTACTTCACTTGCTTCTTCAAACTTTTCTAATGTTAACATTATGATCCCTCCCATAAATAATTATTGATTTTCTTCTTTTCTATCAAATAAAGCATTTACAAAATCATTGGAATTAAATTTTTGTAAATCGTCTATTTTTTCACCTACACCAATATACTTAACTGGAACTCCTAGTTCAGATTGAATTGCAACTGCAATCCCACCTTTTGCTGTTCCATCCATTTTTGTAAGAATAATACCTGTAATATTGGCAGCTTCCATGAATATTTTTGCTTGTGCTAAAGCATTTTGTCCTGTCGTACCATCTAATACAATTAATGTTTCTCGATAAGCATCTGGATACTCTTTATCAATAATTCGATTGATTTTCTTTAGCTCTTCCATTAAGTTTTTC
>CAJFOH010000063.1 GCA_904395845.1 uncultured Lachnospiraceae bacterium | reverse complement strand
CAATGAAACTACCCATTACAAATGGATTTTATATGATAGGAGAAATGTAACATTATGTAATGGGTGGCATGTATCATAGATAATGCAAAGATAAGGGAAATTTAAGAAAATGTACAGGAATGTCTGGGTAAGGAGTTTTTACAGAATCAGACATTCCTGTTTGTACGTTATAAGATTGAAAAAAGTTATATTGTCTTGGCATCTTATGTATCCATTTTGGCAACTAACGTTACCAAGTATTGTTACTGTACCCCATCTTTGTTACTCTTTGATTATCAAAGTGTAGGGAGGCAAACATATATGATACGTTGTAAACAAGTATATAAAACATTTGGTCAAAAAAAGTGTTAGACGGAATTGACTTTGAGCTATCAAATGGTCAGATTTTTGGATTATTAGGTCCTTCAGGTGCTGGGAAAACAACGATTATAAAAATACTTACAGGACAGCTTTCCTTTGATGGTGGGGAAGTTGAGATTTTTGGGAAAAGTGTAAACACACTTACTGGTGATGATAAGAAGAACATTGGAATTATGATGGATTCATTTGGTGTATATGATAGGTTGTCATGTTGGGATAATTTAAAATTATATGCAGATATTTATGGAATTTCCAAAACAAAGGTAACAGAGGCACTACAGTATGTAGGGTTAGAGGAAGCAAAGAACCGACTGGCCTTCAATCTTTCTAAGGGGATGGAAGCAAGACTACGACTTGCCAGAGTATTGTTACATTCTCCCAAAGTGATGTTTTTAGATGAGCCTACTAGCGGATTAGATCCAAACTCTATGAAAGCAATTCATAAACGGATTCTTGAAAAGAAAAAAGAAGGTTGCACCATTTTTCTAACCACTCACAATATGGAAGAGGCAGTAAAGCTTTGTGATACCGTAGCATTACTAAACGACGGTAAAATTATTGAATGTGGAAGTGTCCATGAGATATGTTTAAAATACAATCATAAAAAAAGAATGTTACTGCACTTAACCACAGGCGAAGATTTGGAATTAGATAATAGCTTAGAGTCAGCGAAAAAGATTTATCAATGGATGGTGACAAATCAGATTGAAACCATTCATTCATCAGAGCCTAACCTTGAAACCGTTTTTTTAGAGTTAGTAGGAAAAACACTTGAGGAGGAACAATAAAATGAGAAATGTAATTATTATTATAAAGAAACAATGGAAAGATACATTAAAGAATATGACAATTCTCATACAGTTTGTGTTATTTCCCATTCTTACACTTATTATGGAGAATATGATAAATGTAGATGGAATGCCTGAATTGTTTTTTACAAAGTTGTTTTCTGTCATGTATATTGGGATGGCACCACTTACGTCAGTAGCATCAATCATTGCTGAGGAAAAGGAAAAACATACACTTCCAGTATTGCTTATGGCAAATGTAAAGCCATGGCAGTATTTATTAGGCATTGGTATCTATGTATGGTTTATTTGTATGGTAGGTGCAGGAGTCATGGCGACAGGATTTGTGGGAAAGGACATAGTAGTATATTTACTTATTATGGGAGTTGGGTTTGTACTATCCATTGTTGCTGGTGGTTGTATTGGCATTTATGCAAACAACCAAATGAGTGCAACGTCACTTGTTATGCCAGTGATGATGATTCTTGCCTTTTTGCCTATGCTTGCAATGTTTCATGATACCATGAAAAAGATTGCAACATTTTTTTATACACAACAACTGTTTCTGTGGTTAAATGAAATGTCTATTTTTGGAAGTTCAAAGGAAACATATGGCGTACTGTTTGCAAATATGTTACTATTATTAGTATTATTTGGAGTTATATTCAAGAAAAAAGGACTGGGGTAAATGAAGATAGAAATTGATATTGATGAAACATATACAGATGTATCAGTAAAAATAAAAGCACCAAAGCTAACACAGGAAATAGAAAAAATGATTTCACTTATGCGTATGATTGATATGCAAATAGCAGTGAAAAAGAATGAGGAGATTTTTCTTCTTGATATAGATAAAATCCTTTACATAGAAACAGTGGAACGAAATACTTTTGTCTATACAAAAGATGAATCTTATGAAATTGATTTAAAACTTTATGAGATAGAGCAAGAATTAGTTGAGCAAGGCTTTATACGTATTAGCAAATCTAGCATTATAAATTTAAAAAAGATACATAGCCTAAAGGCTGATATTCATCGCAAAATTCGTGTAACACTGATGAATGGGGAACAGATAGTAGTTTCTCGTATGTATGCTGATGAACTTAGAAAACGTTTGGGGGTAACATGATGGAACAGAAGAAAACAATTTTTCATTATATCGGGCAGGTATTTACAACCTATGGCATTATCATTTCAATTTTTCTTGTATTTACTAGTTTGATTGGAGAAAGTGCCAGTGAATTTTCCACGTTATATTCACTTGGAAATAAAGGTCTATCCATGGAAACATTGACACAGCTTCTTCTCTTATCAATGGTGACTACTGTTGCACAGGTTGTATTTTTAACAGACCAGTGGGTGAAAACTATGACAATGTTTGTTAGAAACCTTTTGTTTTTTGGAACAATGTGTGCAATACTCATATGTTTTATATTTATATTCTCATGGTTTCCAGTTAATAATGGGAAAGCATGGATTTGTTTTCTACTATCTTTTTTAGTTTGTACTGGAATTAGTGTTGGGATTAGCAAATGGGAGGAACATATAGAAAATAAAAAAATGGAGCAGGCATTAAAGAAGATGAAAAGTGGCACATAGTCTTAATACCAATACCTTAAGTTTGGAGGAGTATCTTTTAAATGGTGGGATTTATGAGGAAGAAACTATAAATGATTGTGAAAGTGGTGGTTTTGCAAATAAGTGTGAGTTAGCAGGCATTAAGGTTGGGAAAAGGAATTAAATATTCCATAAGATTGTCGTGATAAAAAATAAGGAAATCCATTGACATAAAAATACTAATACATATAATAATAGTATAAGAAAAGCGTGCTTTTCTAATGGGCTAACACTAAAATTAGCCACAAAAAAGGAGTATATAATACAGTGTGTTATTACTCCTTTTTTAAATTTAAGGAGGGCTTACATGAAACACTACTTAGCAAATATTCGACAACCTAGAAAGAAATCTACTATAAAAAAACAAATATACTACACAATTATCATTGTTTTTGCTGGATTTCTCATCGGTATTCTACAAAAATTTTTAGATTCGTATCCAGACAATTACTTACCTATGTTGTTGCAAATAGTAGATATAGGAAATTATTTTGGTCGGTTATCCATTTGGATATTACTTGCAACAATACTATCCATTTATTCAGAAACACCTATAAGAGCTAGTGTTAACGTGCTTAGCTTCTTTCTTAGTATGCTACTTGGATATTATTTGTACAGCAAGTATATATTAGGTTTTTTGCCAGTATCTTATATGATGATATGGGTAGTACTTTCCTTTATTTCCACAATTTTAGCATATATATGTTGGTATGCAAAAGGGAAAGGATTGATAGCGACTCTTATTACATCAGGAATTATGGGAGTTTTACTAGCTCAGGCGTTTCATGTAGTCGGTGAAATTTATATGTATCATATAATGGAAGTTATAACGTGGCTGATAGGAGTGGTTGTCCTTAGAAGAAAACCAAAGGAATGGGTGCTATCAATGGGGATTTCTGTACTTGTTGCTATTGGATATCAGTGTGTATTTCCATATTTTGGTTAGAGGGAAGTTGGCGTTTTTGTAAGCAAGATTAGCGAAATGTAAATATTTATGCACAGGGAGAAGAAGAAATTATATTTGAATAATAAATAATATTATTAAGAAGAAGATTCTCTAGCTATTGACAATTGTATCTATTTTTAATAATCTGATGTTACATGAAGAACAAATAGTTGTATACCTTGTTATTAGACAATTAAAGTAATTAAGAAGGATAAAAAGTTGTTTAGGAAGGATAATTTAGTAATAAAGACTAGTTTTATGGGGAGTAGTTATGGGATTTATTAAACGATTATTAAGTTTTGGAAAAACAAAGGAAAAAAAGAAATATGAATCTGAGGAAGATTATGGGGTGAAAGTTTCCCCATTACCCTCTGAAAATGAAAATATAGTAAAGTTGCGTAAGCTTCAATCCTTAATAGATTCCATTATGCATCATGATTCTTACATTGCCAAAAGTGATTATAAGGATAAGCTACAACAATACGAGAAAGTGGTAGAATTTTTCACCATTATGGATGAAAATCAAATGCTTTCACATTTTTGTGAAACAAACGGTGTTACAACCAATGAAGTGCAAAAGATTATGAATCAGTACACGCATATAGAGAACATTGTGGATGAACACAATGAAAACTTTCTTTTAACAACGATGCAGAGAGAAAAGGAATATCTTGATACTATATTAAAGGACGTAGATCCTACGGTTATGCTTGATGATGATCAAAGAAGAGTTGTATTAACTGATGAAGATTATCAGCTTGTAATTGCAGGGGCGGGTGCTGGAAAAACAACAACTGTTGCTGCGAAAGTAAAATATTTAGTAGAGAAAAAAGGAATACAGCCATCACAAATATTAGTAGTATCATTTACAAATAAAGCAGTAAATGAATTAAAGGATAAGATACAACATGGGTTAGGTATTGAATGTCCAATTGCTACATTTCACTCCACAGGAAATGAAATCATACATAAGCACTTACCAGATGAGACATTGCATATTGTAGATAGTTCAAAGCTTTATTTTGTACTTCGAGATTATTTTCGTAATTCAATTTTAAAAAATGAAAGTATGGTCAATAAACTTATTTTATTTTTTGCATCGTATTTTGATGCTCCTTATGAGGGAGATGATTTAAATTTGTTTTTTAACCATATTGCAAAAGCAAATTATTCTACCTTGCGTAGTGATTTGGAAGATTTTAGAAGAGAAGTAATTGATGCTAGGACCAAGAAGTCTATGACCATTCAAAATGAAGTTCTAAGATCCCATCAGGAAGTGGAAATAGCTAATTTTCTGTATCTTAACAATATTGATTATGAATATGAGCCAATCTATCCATATAATATTCCATATGCAAGAAAACCATATACTCCTGATTTCATAATTACGCAGGGGGACAAAACTGCTTATATTGAACATTTTGGAGTATCTGAGGATGGAAAGAATGATAGATTTAGTGACGAAGAGTTAGAAAAGTATAAAAAGACTGTAAATGAAAAAGTTAAATTACATAGAAAACATGGAACAACTTTGATTTATACTTTTTCAAAATACAATGATAATAGACCACTCATTAACCATCTAAAAGAAAAGTTAGAAATAAATGGTTTTCTATTACAACCACGTTCTAATAAAGAAGTACTAGAAATACTAGTTGCGGGTGAAGAAAATCGGTATATTCGTAAATTGATTAGTTTAATTTGCAGATTTATTTCTAACTTTAAGGTGAATGGATATCAGGAAGCTGAGTTTAAGAGAATGAGTGATTCTACTCAAAATGTGAGAAGTAAGCTATTTTTAGATATTTGTAATGATTGTTACTTAGAGTATGAGAGGTGGCTAAAGGAAAATAAACTCGTTGATTTTGAAGACATGATAAATGAATCTGCTAGAATTCTTACAGAAGTAAAAGAGATGAAACAAAAACTTGATTTTAAGTATATTATTGTGGATGAATATCAAGATATTTCGAAGCAAAGATTTGATTTAACAAAAGCATTATCAGATATTACAGATGCTAAAATTGTAGCAGTAGGAGATGATTGGCAATCCATATATGCATTTAGCGGTTCAGATATTACATTGTTTACAAAGTTTGCTGAAAAAATGGGTTATGCAAAGCTATTAAAAATTGTAAAAACTTATCGTAACTCTCAAGAAGTAATAGATATAGCAGGAAATTTTATTCAAAAAAATAGCGAACAGATTGAAAAAAGATTATTATCACCAAAAACAATTACAGATCCGGTAATTATATACACATACGATAGTACGTCAAAAGGCGGCAATGGAAATCGAAGGAGTGGAGCAAATTATGCATTGGCGCATGCAGTAGAAACTGCACTAGGACAGATACTTAATTACAAGAAAGAAGAGGGTAAAAGTGTAGGTTCAATCTTAGTGTTAGGAAGATTTGGTTTTGATGGGGATAAGTTGGAACGATCAGGGTTGTTTGAATATATTAATAGAGGTAGTAAGCTTAAAAGTGTGAAATATCCAAATTTAGATATTACATTTATGACAGCGCACTCGTCAAAAGGATTAGGTTATGATGACGTTATTATTGTAAATGGAAAAAATGAAACATATGGATTTCCATCAAAAATAGAAGATGATCCTGTTCTGTCTTTTGTTATTAAAGGAGATAGATCAATTGATTATGCAGAAGAACGCCGATTGTTTTATGTTGCTATGACTAGAACAAAGAACCGAGTTTTTTTCATAGCTCCTAAACAGAACCCATCTGAGTTTTTACTTGAATTAAAGAGAGATTATAAGAATGTACTTCTTCGAGGTAATTGGAATGAAGGAGAGATACATAGCATTGCTAATAAAATATGTCCACTATGTGGTTATCCTATGCAATTAAAGTATAAAAAAGCATATGGATTAAGACTTTATATGTGTACCAATGAACCAGAGGTTTGTGGGTTTATGACCAATGACTATAATGCCAAAAAACTTGCCATTTTAAAGTGTGATAAATGTAGAGATGGTTATTTAATTGTTAAGTCAGGAAAAAATAGTGATTACTTTCTAGGCTGTACCAATTATACAAGAAATGGGAAAGGTTGCGATAAAACAATTAGTAAGAAGTCCTATTATGATATGATGGGATATCAAATAGAATCTGAAAGTAAGATAGAGAAAGAACACACTTCTAAAAAGGAAAATATAGTGTCTCCTACAAGTGCGAAAGAAGAACAAGAAAAAGAAACAAATGTTTTTAAGGATAATGATTTTGTGGAAATTGTAATGGCTAATATTTCGCCGGTTTTTTATAATGAAATGGACTTGAATGAAGTTGTATTTACTATTATTAGTGGATTGCAGAATATAAGCAGGATGAAATATTTTGGTGTATCAACATTAACAGATGTTTTATGTGGTTGTACCAATGAAAAAATTATAGATAACCAATTTGAGAAAATTTCGGAGTTTGGAAAATTAAAAAAACTGTCATATGAAACCGTTCAGGCTATTATTGAATGGATGATTGTAGAGCATTATATTCTGAAAACAAAAGGGCGATATCCAGTTCTTCATCCTACCTATGAAGGACTTCATTATTCAGAAAAGATTACAGCAACAAAATTGAAAAAATTAAAGAACTATTTAGAGGAAGAGGTAGTATTATGGGATGCATAGATATGAAAAAACTTGAAACAGCAATTTTATATTTGCAAAGAATTGCAGATGGAAACAACCCTGTCAATAATATGCCAGTGGAAGACTCTGTAATTAATAATCAAAATGTAATTCGATGTATGTTTTTTGTTAAAGAAGTATTGGAAGAAGTGAAAAGAAATGGGGGCGTTATCGGTAGAAAATCTAAGAAAAGTGAAAAATTAGAATTTCCTATTGAATCATTAAAATCATTTGCTTATCAAGAAGAAAAGGGAATTACTAAATTTGTAGCTCAATTAAATGAATTAATAAACGAGGAGATATATCAAAAGCTATCTTTTAGGCCAATCACTCGCTGGTTAAAAGTTAATGAATTCTTGAAGGAAGAGTATAGCGAAAAATTTAAGAAGAATATTACAATTGCCACAGAGAAAGGAAAAGAGATCGGCATTCGGTCAGAAGAAAGAGTTAACAGTCAGGGAATATCTTATATGCATATTAT
>CAJFOH010000062.1 GCA_904395845.1 uncultured Lachnospiraceae bacterium | reverse complement strand
CATAAAATGGAAGAAGTTAAAGCCTCTGCCCTCTTTTTTACGCTTTACATATTCTACTGCTAACTTATCATATTCTTCCATAATCTTTGGCAAGTCTTCTACACGAATAGCATAAGGTTCTTCTGGTAGACCTACTACTGGTTCCACAGACATTTGCTTAAATCCTAAGTCTGCAAAATGCAATACGTCCTTTGAAAAGTCTAAGTTATCTCTTGTAAATGTTCCTCTTACATAGTAGTTATTTTGGTTTCTGCTTTCTGCAAACTTAAGGAACTTTGGAACAATTAAGTCGTAACTTCCTTTTCCATTTCTAAATGGACGCATTTGGTCATTGACTTCTTTTCTACCATCTAAACTTAATACAACATTGCTCATTTCCTTATTACAAAATTCCATAATTTCATCATTTAATAACACACCATTGGTTGTTAATGTGAAACGGAACTTTTTATTACATTCTTCCTCTCTGGAACGACCATATTCTACTAAACGCTTTACAACGTCCCAGTTCATTAATGGCTCTCCACCAAAGAAGTCTACTTCTAAGTTTCTTCGATTTCCAGAGTTTGCAATTAAAAAGTCAAGGGCCTTTTTACCAACTTCAAAACTCATTAACGCACGTCTGCCATGGTATTCCCCTTCTTCAGCAAAACAGTATTTACAAGCTAAATTGCAATCATGAGCAATGTGTAAGCAAAGTGCCTTTACTACCGTTTCTCTGTTTTTAAAGTCCATAATATATTCTTTATATACATCTGGTGTAAATAATAATTCTTCCCTCTTTAATTGTTCTACCTCTTCTAAGGCTTCTACAATATCTTCTTTTTTATATGTATTTGATAATTGTTCTACGATAGCTTCTTTTTCTGTACTTTCATATAAAGAAATTACATCATATACCACATCATCTACTACATGTACAGAACCTGAGTTAATATCTAATACAATGTTATAACCATTATTTTTATATTGATGAATCATGATTCTTTCTCTCTCCTTACGTCTATTTTCCATCTATGTTATTACTTTTTTCCATCTTTGTTCATCTTATTTTTCTTTTTGTATCATTTATCTTTTATATAATAATTTTTCTTCTACAATCATCTTCTTAATTACAATACAATAGCGGCTAACCTATTTCGGTTGCCGCTGAAAATAAGTTCTTGCGTAACACTAGATACTTAACTGTGTGAAACACTAAAATTAGTGATTTTGTTCACAGCTTTGGTTACCTACTGTACAAGATGTCTTACAAGCAGATTGGCAAGATGTTTGACATTCACCACATCCACCTTTTTTCATTGTATTCTTTAGTGTCTTTGTTGTTAAAGTTTTGATTCTCTTCATGTGGATATCCTCCTATTCTACTCTTTGCAATTTGCACATTCTATCTTATTATAACACAGACCTGAAAAAAGAAAAAGTATTTTTTAATTTTCATTTTGTTGTTCTGTTGGCTTTTTTATTAGTCGAATGGTTTCAATTCGATTTTTTTCAACTGATTCTACACAAAATACCATATTATTGTATTCAACTTCTTCTCCTTTTTCAGGGAGATGGTCTAATTGTTCAATGACAAATCCTCCCAAGGAATCATAATCTCCTTGCTCAATCTCTAAATCTAATAGTTCATTTAAATCGGTAATTCGTATGGAAGCTGATATAATATATTCATCATCTGAAATTCGTTGTACTAAATCCTCTTCATCGTTATCATACTCATCTCGAATTTCACCAACAATTTCTTCTAACAAATCTTCTACTGTAATAAGACCTGCAACAGAACCATATTCATCTAGTACAATGGTTAATGTGGAAGACGTTTCTCTCATTTCTATTAACAATTCAGACGTACGCTTATATTCATAAGTAAAATGCACATCTCTTAAATAATTTCTAATGGAAAAATCTTCTCCATTGCGATATAATAACAAATCTTTCATATTAATAATACCAGTAATATTATCAATAGAATCTTCATAGACTGGTAAACGTGTATATCTATCCTTTTCAAATAATGCCAATAATTCTTCATAGGTAGCATTTATATTGACAAATGACATATCCACTCTTGGCACCATAATGTCTTTTGCTTGAGAGTCACCAAAATCTACTACATTGTTAATCATTTTTCTTTCTTCGCTTTCAATAACACCTTCTTCATGACTAACATCTACAATGGTACGAAGCTCGCTTTCTGTAATACGCTTATTTTTTTGGTTCATATCTACTCCAAATATACGAAGAAATACTTTTGATATATTGTTTATAATATAAATAATTGGTGTAAATACAAACATAAACATTCTTATTGATGAAGCGTATGCCAGTGCAATATTATCTGCATGAATGGTTGCTATTGTCTTTGGTGAAATTTCCCCAAATACTAATACAACCATGGTTAAAATACCTGTTGCAATTCCTGCTCCACCATTTCCAAAAAGGTTGGTTGCTAGTACAGTTGAAATAGAAGATGCTGAAATGTTAACAATGTTATTTCCTATCAAAATTGCACTTAACATTTTTCCTTGATGTTCTAAAATAGCAAGTACAATTCTTGCTCTTTTATTTCCTTCTTCTGCCAACGAACGCATTCGAATCTTATTACAAGTTGTTAAGGCTGTTTCTGCTGATGAAAAATACGCAGAAAATACTAATAAAATAATGATACTAATTATTTGTATGACGACACTCGAATCCAACATAAATCACTCCTAATTATTATTTTTGATAATAGTACCATATGAAAGGAAATTATGTCAAGTTTATCCATATTTTCTTTTTAGTTGTATAAATTTATTTCATATTTCTTTTTCTTTTCTCATACAATTTATTAACAACATTCTATGGAGGTACTATGGACATTCAATCAAAACTTATTCCTTTATTACGAACTCTATGTATTACATACCTATTATCTGGTCTACTTCTTGTTATTTTTTCTTTTATTATGTATAAATGCAAATTACAAGAAAGCCAAATGAAAATCGCAATTTATACCATCTATACATTATCTTGTTTTATTGGTGGATTTCTTTCTGGAAAAATAGCAAAGAAAAAACGATTTCTTTTCGGACTACTTTTTGGAGGTGTTTATTTTATCTTATTACTTCTTTTGTCCTTAGCTGTGAATCAGGAAATTGTGCAAGGAATCAATCACTTACTTTCTATACTAGCTTTTTGTGGAATTGGTGGAATGGTTGGTGGTATGATTAGTTAATAGTACATAATAATGAAATAAAAACGATGACATACTATAATTGTATCAATGCAATTTTATGTCATCGTTTTTCTCATGGATAAAATATTGGTTATTTCCTAAGAGATTTTGCATCTCCCACAAGCATTTACAAATTCTGTAAAAATGCGTTGCTGTTTCCTACACTTATCTGCCATATGTTCTGGATGCCACTGAACACCTAATGCAAATGGGTAATTTTTTCTTCTAATCGCTTCTATTACTCCATCACTACTATTTGCTTCTATGACATAATGTTTTCCTAGTGCTTTTATGGCTTGATGGTGCATGGAGTTTACTTTTAATTGTGTTTTATGGAATATACCATATAATACACCATCTTTTTTTATTATAATCTGGTGTACTCCTGTATCTTTGGTTGTTGTATTGGAATGAATATGCTGTGGAATGTTTAGCTGTAATGGAATATCCTGATATAAACTTCCACCATCAGAAACATTCATTACCTGCATTCCTCTACAAATTCCAAGAAGAGCTTTTCCTTTCTTTATCACTTTTTTTGCTAATACAAGCTCCATTTGGTCACGAATTGGTTGAAGAGTAGGTGTTCCTACCTTAATATGTTCTCCCCAATAACTAGGGTCAATATCTCCACCACCTGGCAATATGACTCCATCACATCTTGTTACATAATAATCCATATAACGTTCTACTACCGACATTGGCTGAATAGAAGAAAACTGTGGTATTATTTCAATGGTAACTCCTTCCCTCTGTAAACAATCCATATACTTTTGTCGAAAGATTCGCCGAATATGTGTATCCTCTCCAATCTCTATGATTCCTACTACAATCTGTTTCCTATCCATGTTCTTATCCTTCTACATTTTCTAATATTGTATGAAGAATGTGTTTTGTTGCTACATTTTTATTTGATACAATTTTTTCCTATTTTTCCTATTAAAAACTTCTACTATCATTTGTGTTCTAATACGTTTTCTTCTCTATTACCTTTTTAAATTCCCTATCATTTGAGAAACGAAATACAAGATAGTCATTATTTTCAAACACTCGATATGGACGGAATTGTCGTTTTCTCTTACTTGTTGAATTTTTATATTCTTCTCTTGATACAATGTAGCAAACATCATCATCGGATACAGAATTTATAATATCTGTGGAAAGCAGCCATTCACAAGAAGATAAGGTATCAAAATCATCAAGGGTTGTCCCTCCATGTAACACATACATATCAATAACACCATTGGTCAGCTCTGTCATAACATTTCCATTCCAAAAAGTTGCATAACCTTTTGTAATATTTTCTTTTACAATGTACTCTGCCACTTCTCGTTTACTTTCTAGTTGGTCTTTTGTAATAAAGTCTTTTACCACCAAATAGGAACTTAGACTAACATAAATACATAAAAACCCAATGATTGCCTTTTTATATGATATTGGTATTGTTTCATAAGTAACAAAAAGTAGAATCATAATAAAAAATACAGTTATGGTAGGAGTTAAATATCTTGGATTGTATTCCATGGTTGTCATAGAATATAAACCAGTAAATATTACTATTGTTAAAATCAAATAGATAAGTGTATTTTTATAATGCAACTCTTTTTCTTTTTGATTTCTTACTCCTATCACAATACAGTACAAAAACAGTAGGCATAACGGTATGGAACATAAGCCAACCAAACCTTTTAATGAAAAAATATTTTCATACACATAATAGCCAAAGTTTTGTATATATCCATTTATCATTCTTTCAATGCCTTCTACCTGAAACTCTTTTGTTTGCATAAAGTTGTAATTAACAAAATGATATATCTTTGTCAGTACCGCAGAATTGATTCCATACCCAATGACAGAAAAAATAAGGTAAGTTACTGAAATTGGAATTAATTTTTTTTGTTCTTCTGTCTTTTCTATGATAAATAACAAAATATGAGTTGCAGCCAGTGGTATATAAAGAATAAGTAGTTGCCTTAGTCCTCCCATTCCTGCTAGTAAACTAATGATGCTTGTCAATATAAATATTGCTTTATATCCTTTTTTTCTATTTTCTATATATGGTACTGTTCCAAGAGTGAATAATAAAATAGCAATATGAGGGACATAGTACATTCCACTAATGACAAATCCATTGTATAAATGACTAAATGGTAAAATAAATAAAAAGCTCGCCCAAAATGGATACAAAATCTTATCATAAGATTTTAAACAATAGTATCCTGAAAGAAATAAAATAGCTACTAATATTACATTACTAATGGTTCGTATCCATAAAAAATCTTCAACCAATAAGCTAACAAGAAAATAAACAATATTAGTATTGAATACTCGAAGTTCTGTGGAATAGAACCAGTTTTTGCTTAACAACGTTCCTTCTTTTGCCAGTAATTTTCCTAAAATTAATTCAGATGAAGAATCGGAATCAATGTGTTGGTAGGAGAACTTATAGATTAATAGACCAAATAGGAATAAATAGATGATAAAGACCAACCATTGTATCCATCTCTCTTTTGTTTTTTTCATAATTACCTTCCTTCTATCTATTATGATTTTATTGTTTTCTATGTTATCGCTTACTAATATTCCACATTAGAACAATTTTACTTTTTGCAAATGTGTATTATTCATCAACATTTTTCTCTTGCTCTTTTTCATCTAAAAATGTTTCTACAAGAAATCTTGGTCTTCGTTTTGTTTCTAAATATACTTTTCCAATATACTGTCCAATAATTCCAATGGCAATTAATTGAAGTCCTCCAAGCGCCCAAATAGATACTATTAAACTTGTCCAACCACTAACTGTATTGCTATTAAAATGTTGAATGAGGGAATAGATTAAAATACCAATGCTTACCATAAAAATAATACTGCCCAACGATAAAATCAACTTAATTGGTTTTACACTAAGAGATGTAATTCCTTCAAATGCAAAGGAAAGCATCTTTTTTAATGGATACTTACTTTCTCCTGCAAAACGTTCTTTTCTTTCATAATATACATTACAAGATGGCAACCCAACCATTGGAACCATTCCTCTTAAGAACAAGTTTACCTCTTCAAAAGACTCTAAGCCATCTAATGCTTTTTTGCTCATCAAACGGTAATCTGCATGATTAAATACGACCTCTGCACCAAAAAAGCTCATTATTTTATAAAAACTTTCTGCAGTAAACCGTTTAAAAAAGGTATCTGTTTTTCTTGCACTTCTTACACCATATACTACATCATATCCATCCAAATATTTATCAATCATTTCGTCCATAGCATCAATATCATCTTGTAAATCTGCATCCATAGAAATTACCATATCAGCTTGGTTTTTGACTGTCATAAGTCCACAAAGAAGTGCATTTTGATGCCCTCGATTTCTTGTTAACTTTATTCCTGAGAATAAGGAATCTTCTTTATGTAACCTTTCTATGATTTCCCATGTACTATCTTTTGAACCATCATCTACAAAACATATTTTACTTTTTGTAGAAACTTTATTGTTATTCATATACCCTTGCATTTTTGCCTTTAGTACGTTGGCTGTAACCTCTAACACTTCTTCCTCATTATAGCAAGGTACTACAATGTATAATATATGTTCCATTTTTCACCTCTTAATTCCTATCAGAAAGAAAAAGGTTTATGCAGAAATTCTACACAACCTTTTTCCTTTGTTTTTTATTCTACTGTTACTGATTTTGCTAGATTTCTTGGCTTATCTACATCAAGACCTTTTGCTAATGATACATAATATCCAAATAATTGAAGTGGAATTACTGCTAATGATGTTTCAAAACATGGCAATGTTTTTGGTACATAAATCGTACAATTTGCAGTATCTTCCATTGCAAAATTCCCACTGGTTGTAAGACCTAGTACATAAGCACCTCTTGACTGTACTTCAATTAAATTACTTACCATTTTTTCATATAACTCTGGCTGTGTAGCAATCCCAATCACTAATGTTCCCTTTTCAATTAAAGAAATAGTTCCATGCTTTAGCTCGCCTGCTGCATATGCTTCTGAGTGAATGTATGAGATTTCTTTTAATTTTAACGAACCTTCCAATGATGTTGCATAATCAAGTCCACGTCCAATAAAGAAAATATCATGGCTATTTGCAAATTTACTAGCAAACCATTGAATACGTTCTTTATCTCCTAGTATCAGTTGGATTTTATCTGGTAATGTTTGTAATTCTTCTACCATTTCATTGTAAGTTTCCAAAGATATTGTATTTCTTACCTTACCAAAATGAATGGCTAGTAAATATAATGCTACTAACTGTGTACTATATGCTTTTGTTGTAGCAACTGAAATTTCTGGTCCAGCCCATGTGTACATTACATTATCTGCTTCTCTTGCAATAGAGCTTCCTACTACATTTACAATACCAAGTACCTTTGCACCTAACTTTTGTGCTTCTCTAAGGGCTGCAAGAGAATCAGCAGTTTCTCCTGATTGACTAATAATAATAACCAATGAATCTTTTTCTACGATTGGGTTTCGATAACGAAACTCAGAAGCTAAATCTACTTCTACTGGAATTCTTGCAATTTGTTCAATGACATACTTTCCTGTTACCCCAGCATGATAGGCAGAACCACAAGCAATAATATAGATTTTTCTAATATTTTGTATGTCTTCTTCTGACATATTTAATTCATCAATTACAATGTTATTATCCTTTACTCGTGGACTAATAGTATCACGAACTGCCTTTGGTTGCTCATAGATTTCTTTTAACATAAAGTGTTCGTATCCACCTTTTTCTGCTGCTTCTAAATCCCATTCCACTGTATGCATTTCTTTTTCTATTGGCTCTAAGTCAATATTATAAAATGCAATGCTATCTTCTGTTAATTCAACAATTTCTAAGTTTTCAATGTAATATACATTTCTTGTATATTTTAAAATAGCTGGTACATCGGAAGCAATGTAATTTCCATCTTCTCCTTTTCCAACAATTAATGGACTATCTTTTCTTACGGAAAATAATTTGCCCTTATGTTCTTCAAACATAATTCCCAATGCATAAGAACCTTGAATACGAGTCATTACTTTTGCAATGGTTTCTAATGGGTTTCCATTGTAATATTTTTCTAATAAATGTACTACAACTTCTGTGTCTGTTTGGGATTGAAATTCATATCCATCTTTTTCTAATCGTTCTCGTAATGGCTGATAATTTTCAATAATTCCATTGTGTACCACAGCGATTGTTTTTTCTTTGTTAAAATGTGGATGGGAGTTAGCCACAGAAGGCTCGCCATGTGTGGCCCATCTTGTATGACCAATACCACAACATCCTTTTACACCATTTCCATCATCAGTTAATTCTCTTAATACTTGTAAACGACCTTTTGCTTTTACAATTTCAATTCTTTGTTCTCCATACACTGCCATACCAGCAGAATCATATCCTCGATACTCTAACTTAGACAACCCCTCTAATAAAATTGGAGCTGCTTGCTCTCTTCCAATATATCCTACAATACCACACATAATGTTCTCTCCTATCCTACTATATACCCTTTTTCTTTTAATACGTTAACTACCTTTTCTACCTGTTCCTCGCAAATCTCATGAGTTTTTGCTTCTACCATAACACGAACCACTGGCTCTGTACCACTTTCACGAACAAGAATTCTTCCATCATCACCAAGAATTTTTCTTACTTCGTCTACTGCCACTTGCACATCTTCATCATTTCTTGCTACTACTTTATCTGTTACTCTCACATTTTTAAGCACTTGTGGGAAAATAGTAACTGGCTTTGCTAGTTCTGATAACGTTTTTTTCTTAGCAATCATTACTTGCATCATTTTTATAGATGTTAAAATACCATCTCCAGTAGTTGCATACTTACTAAATATAATATGACCAGATTGTTCTCCACCAATGCAATGACCGTTAGCAGACATATTTTCATACACATATTTATCTCCAACTGCTGTTTTTTCATAAGAGATTCCAGCTTCATCAAATGCTTTATATAATCCTAGATTAGACATTACAGTTGTAACAACAGTATTATTATCTAAGTTTCCTCGTTCTTTCATATATGTACCATAAATGTATAAGATTAAGTCACCATCAATAATATTTCCTTTTTCGTCTATACAAAGGCAACGGTCTGCATCTCCATCATAGGCAAACCCTACATCAAGTCCATTGTCTACTACAAACTTTTGCAACTGTTCCATATGGGTAGAACCACAGTTGTTATTAATATTTACTCCATCTGGATGATTGTTGATTACATAAGTTTCTGCCCCTAATGCATCAAATACACTTTTTGCAATGGCAGAAGAACTACCATTGGCACAATCAAGACCTACTTTCATTCCTTTATACGAATGAATTGCCAATGACATTAAATATCCCATGTAACGATTTCTTCCAGCAACATAATCTACGGTACGACCGATATGTTCCCCTGTTGCAAATGGAATCTCTCCCATGGCTCCATCTAAGTATTGTTCAATTTTTTCAATAACAGAATCTTCTAACTTTTCCCCCTTGGAATTTAATATTTTAATTCCATTATCATAGTAAGGGTTGTGGCTAGCAGAAATCATAATTCCACAATCAAAATCTTCTGTTCTTGTTACATAAGATACACTAGGAGTTGTTGTAACGTGTAATAAATAGGCATCTGCCCCTGATGCTGTAAGCCCTGATGCTAATGCATATTCAAACATATAGCTACTTCTTCTTGTATCCTTTCCAATTACTACATTACATTTATGTTCTCTTCCGTAATACCAACCTAAAAATCGACCAACTTTGTAAGCATGCTCTACAGTAAGAACCACGTTGGCTTCTCCACGAAATCCATCTGTTCCAAAATATTTACCCATCTTGTCACCTCATACTAAATTTTTATTTACTTTTATAGAAACGATTTGAATAACTTCGTTTCTATGCTTTGCTATGCAATACTATGCTATGCTTTGCTATGCGATGCTTTGTATTACTTTGCTATGATTATATTATAATATTACATTATTTATCTATAAATATAATATTAAAATTTTTCTCATTATATTTCTATCCTATTATAATACATGATTCATATTTTTTGAAGAACTATATTTACTTTTTTTCCATTTTCTCACTTCTATTTCACTTTCCTTAACAAAAACATATAAAAAGGAGTGTTTCTATTTTAACACTCCTTTCCACTTGCTCCTATTAAAAAAAGCTACTTTTTATCATCAATTTCTATCTTAAATCTTTCTCTTGAATCATTTTTTCTTTTGAAACCACAATATGTGATACAATATACCTTGGTCTATGTTTGATTTCTTCATACATTTTTGCAATGTAATAACCTATAATTCCTAAGCTTATCATGATAACACTTCCAATAAACAGTAACAATAAAATAACGGTGGTAAACCCTTCTACTGCACCATGACAAAAATATCTTACCAATGTTTGTATTCCTAGTACAATGGCAACTAAGAAAAAGACAATTCCACTAAACGTTACAAACTGTAATGGAATGGTAGTAAAAGAAACAATATTATTAAGTGCATAGCGAATCAGTGATGACATTGACCATTTCGTTTCTCCTATCTGTCTTTTAGCTACTTCAAACTCTACTATTTTTACTTTATAGCCACACCAAGAAGATAAGGCTCTAAAAAAGGTATTACGTTCTGGTAATTTTAATAAAGAATCCACTACTTTTCTATCCATCATTTTAAAATCTGAAGCATTTTTCATATCAATCCCAGTCGCCTTTGACATAATATTATAAAATGTCTTAGCACTTATTTTGTGCATTATACTTTCTTTTCCACGATGTTTTTTTACACCCTCTATTAATTCAAAACCATCACACCATGCGTCATACATTTCTATTAAAGTTTCAGGAGGGTGCTGTAAATCACAATCCATTACTGCAACAACTTCCCCATTTGCACGTTCTAACCCTGCAAAGATAGCTGACTCTTTTCCAAAATTTCTTGAAAATTGGATACCAACAACATGGTTGTATTGGTCAGTTACTTGTTGTATCTTTTTCCAAGTTCCATCTTTAGAACCATCATCTACAAATATTAATTCATATTCTATCTTATGCTTTGTTAGTAACTGTTGCAAAGTAATAACTACTGTTTCAATCATTTTTTCTTCATTATAGGCTGGTAATACAATGGATAACATACATCCCCTCCCTTCTCTTTTATGGTTTTTATTTGATTTTTAATTGCTATTTATTTTCTAATTGTTTCCACATATTCATAGCAGATTCAATTACTTTATCCATATCATAATATTTGTATTCTCCAAGTCTTCCACCAAAGATAATATTTTCATCTTTTGCTTTTGTAGCATATTTTTCATATAATGCTTGATTTTTTTCATCATTTACAGGATAGTATGGTTCCATTCCCTCTTCCCAATCAGTAGAATATTCTTTGGAAATTACAGTTTTTTCTTGAGTTCCATACTCAAAATGCTTATGCTCAATGATACGAGTGTATGGAGTTTCTCTGTCTGTATAATTTACTACTGCCACTCCTTGATGATTTTGTTCGTCTAACACCTCTGTTTCAAAGCGTACAGTACGATACTCTAACTTTCCATAACAATAATCATAATATGCATCAATAGCACCAGTATAAATTACTTGTTCTCCTAATGACATCCAATGTTCCTTATCTTCTAAAAAGTCTACATTCGTCTTAATCTCTACCCCTTCAAATAACTTATCAATTAATACATTGTAACCACCAATAGGAATTCCTTGATATAAATCATTAAAGTAATTGTTATCATAGGTATAACGAACTGGAAGACGTTTAATAATAAAACTTGGTAACTCTTTACAATCTCTTCCCCATTGTTTTTCTGTATAGCCTTTGATTAACTTTTCATAGATGTCTTGTCCTACTAAACTAATTGCTTGTTCTTCTAAATTTTTTGGTTCACCAGTAATACTTGCTTTTTGTCTGTCGATAATTTCCTTGGCTTCTGCTGGTGTTGAAATCCCCCACATTTTACTAAATGTGTTCATATTAAATGGTAAGTTATACATTTCTCCTTTGTAATTTGCTACTGGGCTGTTTGTATAACGATTAAATTCTACCAATGAGTTTACAAAATTCCAAACTTCTTTGTTGCTTGTATGGAAAATATGAGCTCCATATTTGTGAACATTAATTCCTTCTATGCTTTCGCAATATACATTTCCACCAATGTGATTTCTTTTTTCTAATACAAGACAAGTTTTTCCTGCCTTTGTTGCCATATAAGCGATTACTCCTGAATATAATCCACTACCAACTAAAATATAATCATATTTTTTCATCTTTTACCTAACCTTTCCTTCATTAACAATAACTAATTATTTTTTAAATATCATACACAGAGTCTATGGCTTTTAACTCATTAAATGTATCAATTTCTACAATATCCCCATCGGAGCATATACGAACAGAGATATCATAATTTTTCTTACATACTCGCATAGATACCTCGTCCCAATATTTTTCTTTTCCCCCTGGCATATGAAACGTATCCTCTATATCCCTGCTCATTTTTTTACCATCTTCTTCATTCCAGTAAGAAATTCCATACATATGATAGCAATCTGTTCCACCGACTAACAACTCTTTAATACTACCGCCTCGTACCTTAAAACACCAATCATCTGTATATTCTTTATATACCCCTAAGTAGTTGGTGCTATACTCGTACTTACGAATTAAATGAGGATTTCTTACATACAAGTCTGCTTCACAAACATAGGCATTACACAACAAATCCCTTGCTACATATGCTGAAGAAATATTATTCGCTTCGTTATATAAAGGATTTTCAATAAAGCGAATCATAGGATATTTATGCAATAGACAATCAAATTGTTCCCATAAATATCCACGAACAATTACAATATCTTCAATTCCTGCAAGAACAATAGCATCTAGTAATGTTTCAATTAACATTTTTCCATGCACACGAATTAGAGGTTTTGGTGTATTAAATGTTAGAGGTACCATTCTACTTCCAAAACCTGCTGCTAAAATAACAGCTCTCTTTACTCGATAAGGTTCTAAGATTTCCTTTCCCTTTTCTGTAATATATGTCCCATCTTCTAATGTTTGATGGATGAGTTCTTTTTCTGTTAGTTCCGCCACTAATTTGTTAATTAAGCCAAGAGAAAGTTTTAACTCATCTGCTAACTCTCTTTGAGTTATTTTTTTTCCTCCCTCTCGTTCAATATAACAAAGAACTTCAAATTGATTTTTATTGATACACATACTCCCTCCATATCAAACTGTTTCAAGCATTTCTATTTCATAATGTTTTGTGTATTATACCATTCCTTATGTCAGAAATCAACTATTTGATACTTCTAACATTCAAAGGTATCACTAACTTCTTTCCCCTCTTTTAAGTCAAGAACTGTTCGATATACAGCACGAATCCATCCTTTTATTTCCAATCCATCTCCCATAGGTTTCTTAGAAAAACCTTTTAATAATTCCTCCAAGATTTCACAAAATATGTTTGTAACCTCTCTTAAAGTAATCTTTTGATTCTCTTTTTCTAAGACTAACAATATCTGTCTTATATCCAATTCTTTTTTTATAAAAAAGAGTAAATCGTCATCTACTTCATTGATTCCATCATATAAATCTTCATAAATACGATAAATTTCTTCATTTAACCCTTGTATAAAGCAACAAACTCGTGATAATGAAGTAACATGATTAATATCCCCATCAATTTCTTGACAAAACTTATGAAACACATACTGTACTCTAGCAATATGATTCACCCACCTACCACACAAATTTAGAATTTCTTGATTATCTAAATCACTCATATCAATTTCTGGTAAATCATTGATATGAAATAATTCCAATTCTTCTGATTGGATAACCTGAAATAATTGTTTTGATTGTAATGTTGTTTCCATTTCCCTGTACCATGAATCCCTTTCCTCTTACCTTTTTATATTTGTATAGGATAAAAAGCTCTAAATTTATCACTAATGTGATAGTTAGAGCTTTTTATAGTCGCTAGTTTATGTTAATAGCTTCGTAAAACATATTTTCTACTGTGCTAATTTAAATAAATACTATTTATCATATCCGGACAATAATATTATTCATTATATCTAACTTTTCTTTATACTTAAAATAATATTTTTTCCACAACATATTAGTTTCTTAATACATATACTAATAATCACTTGTAAAATGACTAAACAAATTACAAAACCAATTGAATATAATTTGAACTTATTCATTATATATTGCTCAAATACTAATTTATAAAGAGCATGAATTAATAGTAAAATGTTAAAGCTTTCTCTAATATTTATCATTGTTTTTTTTATTATCATTGACATTGGTAAAGAGCTTAAATACAAAGCTAATTGATATAGTAAACATGTTCCTGCTATGCTTCCTGCAACTCCTATTGTATAACTATTATAATTTCTAATAGACCATTCTATGCTTCCTTTATATATCATATAAACCCATATAGGACATAAAATAAAGTACATATATGGCCTTACTTTTATATAGTCAAAGACACTTTTCTTCTTTGATAATGCTCCGATATGGTAAATAATTAGACTGTATAAACCGATATCTATACTCCAAGGTAGCCAAAATCCATATTTTCCAAGAAAAAAGCCTATCACACTTAGAATAAAAACAATCGGAAAAACATCTTTTTCTTTTTTAGTAATGCTAATGCCATTATAAAAAGTTTTTATTACAAAAAGAAGTAATAATATATAAATTGGACCAACGGATGAATATTTCTGAAGTATCTTTTGACTAAAACTCATTCCTGCTATAAAACGTTGGATTTCTAGAGCATAATTATAATTTTCACTATTTAATATATAAAAGATTATACAATAACATAGATATGGCAACAATAATTGCTTTGTATCTTGTACTATCTGCTCCTTAATACTTTTAGATGTATATAAATAACCTAACACAAAAATAAATGATGAAATATGAAGAGAGTATACTATTCTTCTAAATAACTCATTCATAGGAAAAAATCCCAGAATTATGAATAAAATTGTTATATTATACAAAATATCTATCTCTATATTAGAACTTTGATTTTGGATGGTCTTTTGAGTATTTTTTTGTTCTTTTCCTTTTGTGAACCACAATAATAGACGTACTACAACTGTAATACCAACAACTTTTAATATATATAGAACTATGGTTCTCTCATATAGCGATAATGTAACATGTTGTAGTATTTTATTATAAAATTCTGCCATTGTTTCTAGCTCAAATAAATGAACGCATAAATACATTAAAGAATTTTTTCCTATAAATTCTAAAATTTTTATCCCTGATACTTTCTTAGCTATAACAAACAGTACAAAACTACTTGAAAGACCTATGATAGTAGTAATAATATAATCACTCATTCGGACAGTTGCAATGGAAACGTTTTCAACTCCTACTAAAACACCTACAAGATAAATAATAAAACATATACTATAATCCCTTGCCTTAAAACGTTCTAATATATTTTTCGATTTTAAATTGTAACCTACAAAAATAAACATAGTTGCAAACATTCCTGATTGAATACTAAATGGTAACCATAGAAAATCTCTTGTAAGAATAGCTATTATTACCACTGATAATACTATCAGTACTTGTTTCTTTTCATTTTTAATATAAGTAATAATATACTGTGCAATAATTATTGCAAAAAACATAGCAGGTAAAAACCAAATAGCACCAATTCTTGTTCCTACTTGAATTTGTCCAAAAGTTGTAACTGATCCTGAAGCAAAGAATCCTCTTAATAAATCCTTAGCTATTATTTTTGTAATGGTTTCTATACTAGTATCATTTTTCCAAACGATACTATTGATACAATCCATCATAATGATAAAGAAGCATGTCCAAAAGTATGGAATCATCAAGCGAATAAACTTATTTGTTATATATTTTTGATCTATTTCTCTCTTTTTTAATGTATATCCACTTAAAAGAAAAAATACTATCATATGGAAGGAATAAAACCATTGATTTATTTGAGCTACTCCTATATGTCCTAGAATCATTAAAAGAATACAAATTCCTTTTGCTACATCAATCCATCTTTCACGTTTCATTCCTTCACTTCTCTCCTTAGAACCTTATATCTTTATTTCTCATAGTTATGCCATGGCAACTCCATTTCTTACCACATATACCTTATCATTATAGCTTACTTTTCCATTATATCCCCAATTTAATACTCCCTTTTCTACATAATACCATTTTCCATTTCT
>CAJFOH010000061.1 GCA_904395845.1 uncultured Lachnospiraceae bacterium | reverse complement strand
TGTGTAGGATTCGTTGTATCCGAATTTACGCCCTCGGAGAATTATATCAAACGAAAGTAGAAAACTATTTATAGTATTCAAAATCGGGTTCTTAGAACAGGGAATCAAACATTACTTATAAAGTTTTATAAAGTTTTGGCAACGGGATAGAAAAAATGAAGTTTAATAGAAAAAAAAGTTATGTAGGGTTAGAGATTATTAGCTCTGAATTAAAATTAGCTGTATGCGAAAATGATATAATAAAAAAGATTGTACTAGAGCGAATACCAAACAATTTAGTAGACAATGATATTGTATTGGATTGGAATCAGTTAGGAAGTTTTATTAAAGAAACAATGAAAAAACATTCCATTACTTGTAAAAGAGTAGCACTTGTATTGCCAGAGGAAATTGCATACGTTCGTAGATTGCTTATGCCATATATGACAATTCCACAATTAAAATTCAATTTACCATTTGAATTTCATGACTTTACTGGTGATGAAAAAGACAAATATGTGTATGATTATGCAGTTATGGACGTTTTAGAGGAAGAAGAAAATGGCACAACAA
Organism: uncultured Lachnospiraceae bacterium; assembly: GCA_904395845.1. Lineage (GTDB taxonomy): Bacteria > Bacillota > Clostridia > Lachnospirales > Lachnospiraceae > Fimimorpha. The sequence continues at coordinate 4,480 of CAJFOH010000061.1, read as the reverse complement.
CAAAAAAATTAGACTTATTAGCAGTTGTAATTGCAAAAGAAACCATTGATAACTATATTGTTATGTTAAAAAAAGCTGGTCTATCTTTAGAGATTGCTGCACCAGAGGCTTGTGCATATCAAAATATCATCAAGAAGTATTTGGAAAAAACAAAGCCAGAAACCGCAGGCGATTATGCAATTTTAGATATTAGAAAAGGAAATGCAAACCTTCGCATTTTTACCAATGGAAAATATGAAAGTAGTAGAGAAATGGAATTTAACCTTCAACGAGTTGTAGATATGATTAAGGAGAAATTCCAAGTTAGCAATGATGTTGCATTACAATATTTAGATGAAGGTAAGGAAGAAGTTGTGTATAGCGAAGAAGCAATGTCAGTATATAGCCAAATTTCCCTAGAAGTTATGAGAATTATTAACTTCTTCCTTTACAACCACCCAAACAATACACTAGATACGTTGTATTGTTGTGGAATGGGTGGAAAAATTGACCCTTTACGAAGTATGTTAGAAGAAACAGTTGGATTACGAGTAAAGGAATTGCATGAGTTATTTGACGCTCAAACCGAACAAGAAAAAATGATTACAGTTGGTGCTGCCACTGTTGGAATTACATGGAATTAGGAGGTGTAGCGATGTTTGAACTTACAAAACCTCAGTATCCAAAGAAGCAAACTATAAATCTTGCCGTACAAGAAGTAAAAGGAATAAGCAAAGAATGGCAAATTGCAATCTTTTGTGTATTTATTCTATTATTAATTCTTTTTACAAAGTTTGCAGTAATTGGACGAATTGAACAAGCAGAAAAAGTAAGAAATGAATATATTCAAACCGCAGAAACCATTCGTGATTTAAATGAACGATTAAAAGACTATAATAATGTGCAACAAATTTATCGCCAGTATGATACTTCATTTTTTAGCGAGTCAGAAAAAAGTGAAGTAGACCGTTTAGAAATCATTGAAATGATTGAGGAATGTGTTAATTCAGAAGCCTATATTCGAGAAATTAGAATTGCTTCCAACCAAGTAGCTTTATATTTGGAGGAAACCAAATTATCCTATGTGTCAGAAATTGTAGCAAGACTACAATCCGACGAACGAGCATCTTATGTTACCGTATCCACAGCTGGAACAGGTAATATTCAAGACGAAAATCAAATGGTATCAGCAGATATTATGATACAGTTAAAAGCTGGAGGTGAAGAAGATGAATAGAAGACTTACCTTACAACAAAACATAGCTCTTGTAGTCATTTCCATTATTTTACTGGGTGTATTATATTATTTTGCAGTTTGGGAAACAACAAGTAAAACTATGGAAACCTATGACGTTACCCAACTAGAAGACCAGCTTCTTACTGTTCAAGTAAAGGCACAGAGAATGTTACAAATGGAAAAAGTCAATGAAGAAAATGCAGATAGAACCACAGGTCTTGTGGCAGGTTATAACAATTTGCAAAATGAAATTGTAGAGTTAAACCGAATACTAGGAAATGCTGATTCCTATCAAATCAATTTTGAAGATGCAACCGTTGATGGTGGAACCGTACGTCGTAATATTAGCATTTCATTTACATCTTCTAGTTATGACAAGGCAAAAGAAATTTTACAACTTTTGCAAAATGGCAAATATAAATGTTTACTAAGAAATATTCAAATGACAGCCATGGACTCTGGTTTGGAACAGACAAGTCAAGTACGAGTAAGTCTATCGGTAACATTTTATGAATATGTAGTAGATAGCAAGGCAGTAGAAGGACTTCAAAAGTATGTAGACCCAAATGCTACATCTACAACAAGTGAATAATGTTAGCATTGTTAAAATGAAAGAAAGTTTTAGAAAGATATTTAATAAAAAGAAAGGTGGTGGAGGAATGGCAAAAGGATTATGTTTTTGGCAACGAAGGAAAACTAGTAATAAAAAAGGATTTACGCTGGCAGAACTTTTAGTTGGAATAGGAATACTATCTATTTTATTTTCCATAGGTGCCATTGGTGTAGTAGCCTATCAAAAGCGTTTAAAGCTAACAGAGATGGACGGAATTGCTAGACAAATCTTTATTTCTGCCCAGAACAATCTAACCATTGCAAAGGAAACGGGAGCTTGGGAAGAAGTAGAAACAAAGAGAAAAGAAATGGCAGGTGCATCGGATATAGACGCTTACTTTGGTCAGATGATGGAACAACCATCAGACTATACAGAGTCTTGGCCAACTGGTGCAAAAAACGCAGAACATGAATATCGCTACATTGTGTATAATGGAAATTCAGATACACAAAGTAATACAATTCTCTCTGTGCTACTTCCATTTGCTTCCATTGAAGAAGGAGTTCGAAGTGATGGACAGTATATTATTGAGTACGATTATAAAACAGCAACGGTATATGGAGTATTTTATACAAATAGTGAAGAAACAATCAGTTATACAGCCGATATTATAGGGGCAAATGGGTTAAATGCTCGTGGTGGACGTGGCCAAGACGAAGCTGGTAGACAGATTAGAAGAAACTATAAAAATGCTAGTGGAAAAAATATTGTCATTGGTTATTATGGTGGCGCCATTGCACAAAATTTAACACCAGAAACATTATCAAAACCACAAGTTCAAGTAAACAATGGAAACAAACTACAACTTACCATTACCGATGAGAATTACAATCGTGTGGTAGGCACCTCTCCAAATGTAACGAAAATTCAGTCTAAAATTCGCCTAACCCTATTAGGTGAAGATAGTGGAAATAAGGCAGTACGTTTACTAAGCTACAATAATAGTAGTTTATTTAGTAGTCTTGGAGATAGTTGGTGGAGTGTAAAAAGTGTAAAAGAAGAGGGCGGAAAGGTTGTTTACCAAGTGACGTTAGACGATATTACAACGCAAGGTGGACAATTTGCCACTCTTTTCCCAGAGTTATGGGCAGGAGAAAATGTAGTAATTTCCGTAGAAGTGTTTAGCAATCAGGTACTTAGTACACCAGCTAGCACCAAGGCTCGTGTCAATAGTTTATTTGGAGCAAAATATACAGATAAAACAGGAAGTGAATCAACCAATCAAATTACCATTGATAATATTCGACATTTGCAAAATTTAAGTCCAGATGTTTCCAATTTATTTGAAGATAAAAGCGATGCAATTATGTCAACTTGGACAAATTTGAAAGTGGAACAAACAGAAACATTGAATTGGTTTGATTTTACAAATGATGTAGGAAGTAACCCAAAGATCTATGGATATCATAAAGATAAAAATGCTCAGCCTACGTTAGCAGATAACCAATTCTATAGTATTGACAATCAGTGGATAATTACTTATGAAGGTAATAACCATACTATTAAAAATTTTTCCATTACCAATGATAAAAGTGGGCATGCTGGAATTTTCTCTAGTATCGGTGGAATTGCAAAGCATATGGTAATTAAAGATATTAACTTAGATTCTATTACAACCGTAAATAAAAGTACCAACGATTCTGTTCATACAGGAACATTAATTGGTGGAGTGTATTGGACCTTATCGTTAACGGTAGAAAATATTACTGCTGTCAACTCTAGTGTATCAGTAGAGAAAGGTGATGCAGGTAGCTTAATTGGTTATGTAGAAAGTGGAACAAATGGAGTAACCTTAAGAAACTTAACATCAATGAATCCTACTGTTACTATGTATGGTGGAAATGCTGGTGGATTAATTGGGTTTATGTCCACTGGTACTGTGGAAAATTGTAGCGTATATTTTACCGATACTACTATTATAAACCCAGATGGAAGTCAAACCTCTTATCCAGCTTGGAAGAAGTATGAAGAGGGTGCTTACAATATGAAAGATAAAACCATAGATGAAGTATCTATTAATACAGAGCATATGAATATTAAGTATCAAGTGTACTCAAGATATGGTTTGGCAGGAGGCTTTATTGGTCAGGTAGACGGAACAACCATTAAAGACTGTTTCACAGCCATTCCAGTTGTTACGAAAAATGGTGTAGCAGGAGGATTTATTGCAAAAACTGCTAGCTATGGTGATGGTTATAAAAATATTAACATTTCCAATAGTTATGTTGGTGGCTACACCAAAGATGGAGAGTATTCCAAATATCAAAATGTAACCTCTACAAATGGAACAGCAGGAGGATTTATAGGAGAATTATCAAGTACAGCTACGACAACCATTGAGAACTGTTATTCAACTGCTTCTGTATACGCAGCCAAAGTAGGTGGATTCTCTGGAGAAGCAATAAAAGGGAAAACAGTTTATAACAATAGTTATGTAACAGGAAAAATTACAGCCACAAATGATGTAGTTAATTCCAATGCTTCTGGTAGTGGTGGAATCGTAGGAGTAAAATCTGGTGGAGATGTTCAAGTAACAAATACCTACTACTTAAAAGATACAAACAGAGATACATTTTTTACTACCACAGTTACAGATGAAAAAAGTTTACATTATGATGAATTAAAAAAGATATTTGGTACTGATAGTGATA
>CAJFOH010000060.1 GCA_904395845.1 uncultured Lachnospiraceae bacterium | reverse complement strand
TTTTAAATAGAAAAGTATTTTCATTAAGAGAAGTTTTTTATAGAAATAAAATTCCATAAAAAATAATAGGAAAAGTAGAGAAAAAAGAAAGGAAGTGATTATTATGAAGATGAAAGTATCTGATTATGTAGCACAGTTTCTAGTGGATAAGGGTATTGAACACGTTTTTACAGTAACTGGTGGAGGAGCCATGCATTTAAATGATTCTCTAGGGCATCATAAAGGACTAAAATGTATGTATAACCATCATGAGCAAGCATGTGCCATTGCAGCAGAAAGTTATGCTAGAATCCACAATAAAATAGCAGCCGTTTGTGTTACCACAGGACCAGGGGGAATTAATGCAATGAATGGAGTAGCAGGTGGATATTTAGACTCTATTCCAATGCTTATTATTTCTGGACAGGTTCGTTATGATACTACTGCAAGAAGTACAGGATTAAATTTAAGGGCAATGGGGGACCAAGAGTTTGATATTACAAAGGCAGTGGATAGTATGACAAAATACTGCCAAATGATAACAGACCCATTGGAAATCAAATATTGTTTAGAAAAGGCATATTCTTTGGCTACTACTGGTAGACCAGGACCATGTTGGATTGACATTCCAGTAAATATTCAAGGAATGACAATAGAAACCGATGACTTATATTCTTATGATTGCAAGGAAGAAGTACAGGTACCAAAAATAGAGAAAGAAATTATTAATACCATTATAGAAAAAATAAGAAATGCAAAACGACCAGTATTATATGCAGGAAATGGAATTCGTATTTCAGGTGGTCACTCCATTTTTATGGAAGTAATTGAAAAATTAAACATTCCAGTAGTAACTTGTTGGGATAGCATAGATGCTATTTACGACGAACACCCATTGTACGTTGGTCGTGGTGGTATTATGGGAGATAGAGCTGGAAACTTTGCAGTTCAAAATAGTGATTTCCTACTAGCAATTGGAAATCGTTTAAGTATTCGCCAAGTAGGTTATAATTTTAAAACATGGGCAAGAGAGGCGTTTGTTGTTGTCAATGATATTGATAAAGAAGAATTAAAAAAGCCAACCATTCATGTAGATTTGTCCGTATGGGGCGATGCCTATGATTTATTGCAACAGTTAAATGAGTCTATTTGTGAACCTGTATTTAATAAAGAAGATTGGCTAACTGCTTGTGCTAATTGGAAAAAAAATTATCCAGTAGTACAAGAAAAACATTTTAAGGAAAAAGAAAAGGCAAATGTATATGCATTGATTCATACATTAAGTGGAAACCTAGAAGAAGGACAAATTACAGTGGTTGGAAATGGTTCTGCTTGTGTTGTGGGAAGTCAGGCATACCAAATAAAAAAAGGTCAACGATTTATTGTAAATTCAGCTATCGCATCTATGGGATATGATTTACCAGCCGCCATTGGTGCTTGTGTGGCAGACCACAAAAAAGATACCATTTGTGTCACTGGAGATGGAAGTATTCAAATGAATTTGCAAGAATTACAAACCATTCGTCACCATAATATGCCAATGAAAATTTTTGTTATTAACAACGAAGGCTATCACTCCATTCGTCAAACACAAACAAATTTCTTTGGTGAGCCATTAGTAGGAGTTGGTAATGATAGTGGAGATTTAAGTTTTCCAAGTATGGAAAAGTTGGCGTATGCCTATGATATTCCATACGTTTCTATTCATACCAATAGTGAACTAAATGAGAAGATACAACAGACATTAGGTGGAAAAGGTCCAGTGATTTGCGAGATTTTTGTGGATAAAGAGCAAAAATTTGAGCCAAAATCAGCAACAAAGCGTTTGGAAGATGGAACGCTAGTATCACCTCCACTAGAAGACTTAGCACCATTTTTACCAAGAGAAGAGTTGGAAAAAAATATGTTTATTCCACTACTAGATGAGCAATAAATAGGCTAGAATATCCATAAAAAGATACAGAATATGAAAAAATAAGGAGAAACATTTTGGTGATGGAACAACCATTTGAAATAAAAAAGGCAGTCATTACTGGTGCAACAGGAATGATAGGTGTTACTTTGGCAAACTATTTGCTTCATAAGGGAGTGGAAGTATTAGTAATTATTCGTGAACATTCTCCTAGAAGACATCAGATTCCTACCCACAAGAATTTAACAATAATAGAGTGTAATATTGATAACTATAAAGACCTTACTAATAAGATTGAAGGCACTTATGATGCTATGTATCATTTGGCGTGGGCTGGAACCTTTGGAGATAGTAGAAATGATACTGCCATTCAAACCAAGAATATAGAGTACACATTAGATGCTGTGAATTTAGCAGAAAAATTAAAGTGTCGTGTATTTTTATTTGCAGGTTCTCAAGCAGAGTATGGCAGGGTAGAGGAAAAACTAAATGGAAGTGTTAAAACATTTCCAGAAAATGGATACGGAGTTGCAAAGCTTTGTGCAGGTAGTTTAAGTAGAATAGCCTGTGAACAAAAAAAGATTCGCCACATCTGGACAAGAATTTTAAGCATCTATGGTCCTTATGATGGGAAAAATACAATGGTAATGTCTACTATATACAAGCTTTTAAACAACCAAATCCCACAATTAACAAAAGGAGAACAACAGTGGGATTATTTGTATAGTAAAGATGCAGTCAGAGCATTGTATCTTGCTAGTGTAAAAGGAATCCATGGAAAAATCTATTGTATTGGAAGTGGAAACACTCGTTTTCTTTATGAGTATATGAAGTGCATACAAAATGCAGTAGATAACAATGGACAAATTGCCATTGGGGCAGTAGAATATAGAGAGAAACAAGTAATGTATTTATGTGCAGATATTACAGAATTAACAAAAGATACAGGCTTTGTACCAGAAATTTCTTTTGAAGAAGGAATTAAAGAAACGGTAGAGTGGTGTCGAAGTAACAACCCATAAATACAGATAAAATAATGACACAAAGGAAAGAGAACAGTCATGAAAAAAATTAGCATCGTAGTTCCCTGCTTTAATGAAGAAGAAAATGTAATTCCTTTAAGCAAGGCAATTATAGAAGAATTCAAGAAAATACCTCAATATGAGTATGAAATTATTTTTATTGATAATGATTCCAAAGATAATACACGAACCTTACTTCGTGGATTATGTGGAGAAAATAAACGTATTAAAGCTATTTTTAATGCAAAAAACTTTGGACAGTTTAATTCCCCATACTATGGATTGTTACAAGCCACTGGAGATTGTGCCATTTTAATGGCAGCAGATTTTCAAGACCCAGTGGAAATGATACATCAGTTTATAAAAGGTTGGGAAGAAGGCTATAAAATTGTTATTGGAATTAAAACAAGTAGCAAAGAAAATAAATTAATGTATGCTTGTAGAACGTTCTATTATAAAATGATAAAACGATTATCTGATGTAGAACAAATTGAGCATTTTACAGGATTTGGCTTGTATGATAAAAAGTTTATTAAAGTATTGCAAGAATTAAATGACCCTACCCCATTTTTGCGAGGAGTGGTTGCAGAGTTAGGCTTTCGAAGAAAAGAAATTGCCTATACACAACCAAAGCGTAGGGCAGGAAAAACAAGCAATAATTTCTATCGTTTGTATGATGCAGCAATGCTTAGCATTACTTCATATACAAAAGTTGGGCTTCGTCTTGCAACTTTATTTGGAATGATATTTTCAGTAGTAGGAGTGGTAGTAGCTCTTATTTATCTAGTTATGAAATTAGTTTATTGGGACCGATTTGTTGCAGGCATGGCACCAATGCTCATTGGAGTATTTTTGTTTGGTTCTATCCAAATGTTTTTTATTGGGCTAATTGGAGAATATGTACTAAGTATTAATAGTCGAATGATGAAACGACCATTAGTTGTAGAGGAAGAGCGATTAAACTTTGAAGAGGATGTAGAAATAGAATCGTTAGAACATAACATTTCAAAACAATAAATCTGTAAAAAAGAACACACAAAGAGAGTAGTTTTATTTGGAGGAATTATGTTAGAACAAGAAAAGCAGGAAAAATTGCGACAAGTACAAAAAAAACATTTAGTAATCATTGGTGAAATTGCTCGTATTTGTAATAAGCATAATATTACCTATTTTTTAGAAAGTGGTACTCTACTAGGTGCAATTCGTCATCGTTCTGCCATTCCTTGGGACGATGATGCAGATATTGCAATGCTTCGTAGTGAGTTTGAAAAATTTCGCCGTATTGTAAGAGAAGAATTAAGTGATGAATTTTTTTATGTAGAACCACAAGACTTAGGAAATGATGCTATTTACGATTTTGTACCTCGTGTCGTATTAAAAAACTCTAAGCTAAGAGCAAATAGCAAGGAAGAACAGTATTATGGTAATGGCAGTTATAATCATATTTTAGTAGATATTTTTATTATTGATGATATGCACGATAGTGAGTTTATAAGAACACTTGTAAATAGTGCATTAGTAGGAATTTATGGATTGTCTATGGGACATCGTTACCAACTAGATATGAGCAAATACAAAGGAATATCAAAGGTAGTTGTCAAAACGTTGGCAACCATTGGAAAGAAAATTCCAGCAAAAACTATTTTATCTTGGTATGATAAGGTATCGTTACTTGGAAGAAATAAAAATAAAAAGAAACAACGTTGTTTTTATAGCAACTTTTTAATTGGTGACGTTAAGCTAATTTATGAAAAACAATGGTTTTTAAGTAGCGTGCCTGTTACTATGGATGAGCAAATGTTTTCTGCACCAAAGGAATGGGACAAGGTACTAAAAACATTGTATGGCAATTATCGTCAATTACCACCAGAAGAGGAGAGAACACTTGTCCATTGTAACTTAGATGAAGTAGAGATTTGGTAATGAACTGTTTAAGTTATTATGGAAATAGGAAGTAGAAACAATGAAACAGACAAAAATAGTACGTTTTTTCTTAGATTTTATCTATGGAACAGCAGGTTTAATTGCAATGAACGGGGTAATGCAGTTTGTTGTTACTCCGTTTTTAAATAACAAATTAGGACCAGCATCTTGTGATAGATTTCTCTTTTTTATGGCACTTGTAGGATTTATGGCATCTGCCTTTGGTTCAGGTGCTAATTATGCAAGAATGACCATTTCTACAAGGAGAGAGTCGACCAACGGAGATTATAATATATTTTTAGTACTGGTAGCAGGAATATCTATTATAGTTACAATCGTAGGAATGAACTTATTACATATTCGTTCCTTAACAACTTTTATACTTGTTTTTTTTGTAATGATAGCCACCGTACTTCGTTATTATTCTGATGTAGAATACCGTCTTACTACAAGTTATGGAAGATTTTTTATCTACTATATGTTAATTGCCTGTGGATATTTGATAGGGTTGGCATTGTTTCCCGTTACAAAATCATGGCAAATCATTATTTTGTTTGGTGAGTGTTTGGCACTGTTCTTTGTATTTACAAAAGGAAGCATTTACAAAGGTAAGTTGTGGGAACGTTCCAAAAATTTCAAAGAAAATATAAAGACAATGTTCTCTCTTTCTTGTGCCTATGGGTTATCTGATTTCGTATCTTATACCGATAGAATACTAATTCCTTTGTTTGCAGCAGAAGGGGCATCTACCACCTTTTATGTTGCAACTTTAGTAGGTAAGATAGTAGCACTTCTAACCACACCATTAAATGGAGTCATTATTGGGCATTTATCCAAGTATCAAGGGAAGATAACAAAGAAAATGTTTTCTATCATTACACTAGCATTAATAGGTGTGGCCATGGTAGTCATTGGTGCAAGTATGGTAGCTTCCCATATTTTAGTGCCATTTTTATATCCAGATTTATATGAAGAAGCAAGTAAATTATTTTTCGTTGCCAATGCAAGTCAAGTATGCTTCTTTTTATCCAATACAATGATGGTAATTGTGCTTCGATTTACCCATGAAAAGTACCAATTATACTTAGGCATTATTTATGCTGCATTATTTTTTGTAATTGTATTACCAGCAATTATGTGGTTTGGACTTTGGGGAATTGCCTACGGATTATTAATTATCAATAGTTTAAAGTTTTTTATTATAACAGCAATGGGATTTTACGGCATAAGAAAAAAGGAAAAAGAGTAAAGAAAGGAAACTGTAATAGAAATAATATTACATGGGTATTAATATGATAAAAAGAAAAAAACAAAGTATGCTAAGTCATATAATGGAAGGGCCATTAAAATGGTATGACTATGTATTATTTCTTCTTATTGCAATAGGGTGTTTTCTAGTATTTCAACAGGGAGATTTGCTTCATACAGCAGGTTGCTCCTATGGATATCTTAATGGTCATATTTTAGATTTTTATGATTACAATAACTCCTTTGGAATACACCCAAGCTATTTACCTAGCACATATATACTATTTGCTATTTGGAACATTCCTATGCGTATTTTAGGTATTGTTACAGTACCTACGGAGCAGTTGCCACTACTTGCAGTAATGTGGGCAAAATTACTTCCATGTTTGTTATATTTAGCATCTGGATATATTATCTATATGATATGTATGGAAATAGGAATGAAAAGCAAAAAATCGAAGATTTGTATGTATGCAAGTTTAACTATGCCGATTGGATTTTATGCTCAATTCATCTTTGGGCAGTATGATATCTTTATGGTTTTTTGTATTTTGCTTGGATTTTATTATTATCTAAAAAATGAAAACTTTAAATTTATTCTATGGTTTGGATTTGCCATTACATTTAAGTATTCTGCACTTTTAATGTTTATTCCACTTGTATTGTTAAAAATAAAGGACATTTGGAAAATCATAATTCATTGCATATTAGTAGCAATTCCTTATGTGATTGAGTATGCATTGTACTTACAAAGCCCTACCTTTCGAGATTATGCCTTTGGAGTTGGAAGCAAAGGAGATACACCAACAGGATATATTTTTGAAGCAGGACTTTTTACAGGGTATCAATTAGGTGCAAATCAATATACCATTAGCCTAGTGATTCTTGTGTTTGGTCTTATTTGTGGAATGGCATATTTTAATAAAATAGAAGAAAAAAAAGAGCAAATCAAATGGAGTTTTTATTTGATAAGCTTAGTATTTTTTGCATTGTATGGACTTTGTAAGTGGCATCCACAATGGCTATTAATGGCAGTTCCATTTTGGACAATGGGAGCATTTATTCATAAAGATACAAAAATATTTATGGTGGTGGACATTGTTTTTATGCTACTATTTGTAAGTTTTAGCGTAGCAATGATTCCAGGAAACGTAGACCAAGCAATGTTAGATAATGGAATATTAAAAAGTTTATTTGAGGGACGATTTGGACTTCCTGTTTACTTTTCAGGAAACATTGGAGTAGAGCTGACAATGGCAGATTTACTTCCAATTTCCCCAAGTATGAGTATATCTATGATTTCACTAATTATGTTAGTGTATGGAATCTTCCGTCATCCAAAATATTGTGCTTTGGATTTTTCAGAAAATGTGGACTCTTGTATGGGCTGGATTCGAGCAAGATTTTTGCTTGGCGTAAGTATATTTGTAGTGCCAGCATTTTTATGTATGCTTGCTTATTTTTTACCACCACACCGTGTATTTGGAACACCAGGAACAAGTGGATATGTTTATGAAATTGCAGATGGAGCAGAAGTCTATCAACTATTTGAATCTCGTGGAACTTCCATTGAAAAAATTCAGTTTTGGATTATGACAGAGGCACAAGCAAATGATGGTACATTTTTTGTAGAAATTAAAGACGATAACACAGGAGAGTTACTTTATTCGGAAGAACTAGACCCATCGTCTTGGTATGATAATCAGCTAATTACTTGTAAGCCAAAGATAGAAGTAGAGGAAGGAAACTATTATAGAATTGTATTCCGCTTAGAAGATGGTGGAGAGGATAATAAGTTAGCTCTTAGAAATTGTAACTTAGACTGGACCGATAATGTAGAAGAAAAAGCATACGTTGATGGGAAACCAATGGATTATGATATTGATATGAATATCTATCAATAAATAAAAAATACAATATGTAAAAATGGGTAATTTCCTCAATTATCTTTAGTAATAGAAAATTCTAAGATTTTAAGTAATGACAATATCCTGTATAAATCTATTTGGTTATATTTATTTTATGAAAAATAAATAACTTCTTCATAGACGTAAGTATAAAAAAATGATAAAATAAAACAATAAA
>CAJFOH010000059.1 GCA_904395845.1 uncultured Lachnospiraceae bacterium | reverse complement strand
GTGGCAAGTTTTATTGCAAAGAAAACGTTTTCTATGTTTCAATTACAATCAAAAACAAGAGGAGAACAAACTGCTCTTATTGATGAAATGATTGGAAACCAAAAAGTTGTAAAGGCGTATGGTTATGAAAAGCAAGCAAAGGAACGCTTTTATGAAATTAATAATCGTTTACAAACCTGTTCCTTACAAGCAATTTTCTTTTCTTCTACAACAAATCCATCAACACGATTCATTAATAGTATTGTCTATATGGGAGTGGTGTTATTTGGTGCATTTTCTGTCATAGGAAATACATTAACCATAGGTCAATTGTCCTGCTTTTTGACCTATGCGAATCAATATACAAAGCCATTTAATGAAATTTCTAGTGTAATTACAGAGTTACAAAATGCACTTGCTTGTGCAGGTCGAATTTTTGAATTAATCGAAGAACCATCTCAAATACCTGATAAAGAAACGATTACCAATACAGTAGTGATAGATTCAAAGGAAGAGGAGAGAAATCATATTACAGGAAATATTTCTTTGGAACATGTGTATTTTTCTTATTCCAAAGATAGACCTTTAATTGAAGACTTTAACTTATCCGTTACAAAAGGACAAAAGGTGGCGATTGTTGGGCCAACAGGATGTGGAAAAACTACATTAATTAATTTATTAATGCGCTTTTATGATGTGGATAGTGGAACTATTAAAATAGACCAAGTATCCACCAAAGATATGACACGTCATAAGGTAAGAGAGAATTTTGGTATGGTTTTACAAGATACATGGTTAAAGGCTGGTACTATTGCAGATAATATTTCCATGGGAAAAGAAGGAATTACAAGAGATGATATGATAGAAGCTGCAAAGATGACGCAAGCACATCATTTTATTAAACGTTTGCCAAAAGGATATGATACGGTAATTGCAGAAGATGGAGGCGATTTATCACAAGGGCAAAGGCAACTTCTTTGTATTACAAGAGTGATGCTTTCAAAACCACCAATGCTTATTTTAGACGAAGCAACTTCTTCCATTGATACAAGAACAGAACTTATGGTACAAAATGCTTTCCACAAGCTTATGGAAGGGAAAACAAGTTTTATTGTAGCACATCGATTGTCTACCATACAGGAAGCAGATGTTATTCTTGTAATGAAAGATGGACGTATTATAGAACAAGGAAACCATGCTACACTATTAGAGCAAAAAGGTTTTTATGCACATTTATATGAAAGCCAATTTGCTTTAAGTTAAGCGTAGGTTTTTATACAAGTATTGACCAAAATAAAAATACAATCATAATTAATCTTAATAAAATATGAAACAAACAAACAAACCTTTAAAGTTAGAGAAAAATCTAACGAAAAAGGTCTGTTTTTTATAATTTACTTGACAACCCTTATTAGTAAAAGTATAATAACTATAATAATTAATAGTCATTTCATAATAACTAGTTTTGCTATAACTGGTTAAATTCAGGAGGAGTGTTATGGAGGAAAAAAGAAATCAAGATGGCTTAACAGAACAAGAATTTCTAGCTAATTATAAAGTACAAGATTATGAACGACCTTCTGTTACTGTCGATATGTTACTATTTACCATTGATGATATTGTAACAACAAGAAGAAAAAAGGAAAAAGTATTAAAAGTCTTATTAATCAAAAGAAAAAATCATCCATTTATTGAGCAGTGGGCAATTCCAGGAGGGTTCGTTGATATTGATGAGTCCATTGAACATGCTGCTTACCGAGAATTAAAAGAGGAAACGAATATTGACCATGTTTATATGGAGCAATTATACACTTGGGGTGAGGTAAATCGTGACCCTAGAATGAGAGTGATTTCTACTTCCTACCTTGCTTTAGTTCCAAAGGAGGATTTAAAGCCAAAGGCAGGAGATGATGCCAAGGAAGTTAGTTGGTTTTATATAAAAAAAGAAAAAATAGAGGATAAGGACAATGAGGAGTCATGGATTCTTTCCTTGAAAAAAGAAGGTGGAGAAGAAGAAATTCGCTATTTAGTAACTAACAAATTTGAAAAAAATGGTGTCCTTTTAGTTACTGATACTATGGTTACTCCTTGCAACGATAATAAAGAATTTCTAGCCTTTGACCATAGCCAAATTCTTAATATGGCATTAGAACGATTAAAAAATAAAATTGAGTACACACCAATTGCATTTAATCTTGTTCCAAAAGAGTTTACACTTAGTCAACTGCAACAGGTATATGAAACAATATTAGGAAAGAAATTGTTTCCAGCCAACTTTAGAAAAAAAATAAAACCAATGGTAGAGGAAACTCAGTTAAAAACCATTGGTCAGGCACATCGACCAAGCCGTTTATATAAATATAAAACCAATTATGAACGAGAAGATTTATGTATGTAACGTTTCTGTATATAAAGATATATAGTTTAAAAGTGATATCGTTAATAGATAAAGGAAATACTATGTAAGAAAGAGAGTAATACTATCAATGAAAAACAATTTTATATTTTTCATACTATTACTTTCTTATAGAGAAGAAGAGGGAGAAAAAGAAAAAAGGGAGAATATAACGATGAAATCAAATGTAACTAAGAAAGAAAATGAAAGAAACCTTACAATGTTAATGGATTTTTACGAATTGACAATGGCAAATGGATACTTTGTAAAGGGATTAAAGGATACCAAGGTTGTCTTTGATATGTTTTATCGTACTAACCCTGATAAAGGAGGGTTTGTTGTATGTGCAGGTTTGGAGCAATTTATTGAATATGTAAAAAATATGCATTTTACACAAGCAGATATTGACTATCTAAGGGACAGACAATTATTTGATGAAGGATTTTTAGAGTATTTAAAAGAGTTTAAATTTAAAGGAACCATTGAAGCAGTGCCAGAAGGAACCATTGTATATCCAAATACACCACTTGTAACAGTGACAGCACCACTAATCGATGCACAATTAATTGAAACCATGTTACTTCTTACTATTAATCATCAATCCTTAATTGCTACAAAGGCAAATAGAATTTGTCGTGCAGCAGGGGAAGCTATTGTAATGGAATTTGGTGCAAGAAGAGCGCAAGGTGCAGATGCTGCAAATTATGGTGCAAGAGCATGTTATATTGGCGGTGCTCATGCCACAGCAACTACAAGTGCAGATACTATGTTTGGAGTAAAGGCAGTAGGGACAATGGCTCATTCTTGGGTACAATTTTTTGATAGTGAGTACGAAGCATTTAAGGCTTATGCAGAAGTTTATCCAGACTCTTGTACCTTGTTAATTGATACTTATGATATTTTAGATAGTGGAATTGTAAACGCCATTCGAGTAGCAAAAGAAGTATTAGAGCCTATGGGAAAACGTTTAAAGGGAGTACGAATTGATAGTGGAGATTTGGCATATTTTTCAAAGAAAATTCGTAAGATTTTAGATGATGCAAATTGTAAGGATTGTCAAATTGTAGTGTCCAATAGCGTAGATGAGTATTTAATTGAATCATTAAAAAGGCAAGGTGCTAAAATCGATTCCTACGGTGTTGGAGAACGAATGATTACTTCCAAATCCGACCCAGTATTTGGTGGCGTATATAAATTATGTGCTGTTCAAAATGAACATGGAGTGTTTGAGCCTAGAATAAAAATTTCTGAAAATGTAGAAAAAATTACAAATCCAGGTAAGAAAGCATTATGGCGTATTTTTGATAATACAACAGGGTATGGAATAGCAGATTTATTAACGTTACATGATGAAGAAGTAAGTGACACAGAGCCACTACCATTTATCGACCCAGAAAAACCATGGAAAAAAATGAAATTTGAAAATGTTACTGCAAAAAAATTACAACAATTAATTTTTGATAATGGTGAGTTAGTCTATTCCATTCCATCATTAGAAGAAACTAGAAATTATGTACAAAAGCAGTTAAAAGAGCAAGTGTGGATAGAGGAACAACGTTTTGAAAACCCACACATTCATTACGTTGACTTATCTTTAAAGTTATATGAATTAAAAGAAAAAATGTTATCTGACTATATGAAATAACATTTACAACAAAAGCGTCAAGATTAGGCGCTTTTGTTACATTAGAGTTATAACTTGAGTCAGAAGCCTATGTATGTTATAGTGATTATAAATACAAAAGGATATTGCAAAAGAGATATAGACAACGTAGGAGAAAATGTATGAAAGAGTTAATAAAACTATCAAAGAAAATTACAAAGAAAAATATAAGAGCAATTTTGTTATTTGAAATTTGCTATCGAACAGGAACCATATTAGCTTTGTTACCTATATTTACCTATCTTTTTTCAGGTGTTCAGAAGCTACTTGGATACAGTTATTTAACTACAAAAAATATTTTTTCTTATTTATTACACCCTCTCACTATTTTTTTGTTAGCTTTAGGACTAGGTATAGGATTACTATTAACCTTATTTGAAATATGTTCGTTATTTGTATGTTTCCAGTATGCATCTCATGGAGTGAAAGTTTCTGTTGTTGATATGTGTGTATTGGGATTTCATAAAATGAAAGAAACAGTGAAAGTCCAAAAGGGGTGGATATTTCTTTGGATGATTTTATTATTTCCAATTGTAAATTTACATCTCATTTTGTTTCTATGTCTTAATATACCAATTATCCAATTTGTAATAGAACAAATATATGTTGCAAACTCACTACCTTATCTAATATATATAGTTATTTTTTTATTACTAATAGGAGTGGCATGTGTATTTATTATCCCTACCTTTGTTTTAGAGCGACATAACATAAAAAAGGGATTATACATTGCCTTTCTTCTATCAAAAAAACATGGGTTTAAAACAGCTTATTATTTATTAGTATGGAACATTG
>CAJFOH010000058.1 GCA_904395845.1 uncultured Lachnospiraceae bacterium | reverse complement strand
GAGCCAAGTCCACCCATAGCGATTCCTACGTCAGCTCTTGCAAGTACTGGAGCATCATTCATTCCATCTCCAACAAAAGCCAATGTTCCTTTTGATGAAACTTGATGTAATAAGGTTTCTACATGGGATACTTTATCGTTTGGCAATAATTCAGTATAAATTTCATCTATATTTAATTGATTTCCAATTCTCTTACCAGTACTATCTGTATCACCAGTCAACATAACAGTCTTTTTTACACCTATTTTTTTCAATGTAGAAATAGATTCTTTTGCGTCAGTTTTTATTTCATCACCTATTACAATGGCTCCTGCATATTTTTTCTCTATTCCTACATAGATAATTGTCCCTAAGCTATCCACCTTTTTATATGGAATGTGAAACTGGTTCATTAATGCTTCATTTCCTACATACACTGTTTTTCCTTTGTATGTTCCACAAATTCCTTTTCCTGCAATTTCTGTAATATTAGTTACCTGACTCTCATGTAATTGATTTCCAGCATCTACATATGCCTTCTTTATAGACGTTGCAATAGGGTGATTGGAGTAATATTCTATAAATGCTGCCACTTGTAATATTTCCTCTTTGGAACATTCACCTTCTACAATTTGTTGCACATTAAAATCACCTTTTGTTAAGGTTCCTGTTTTATCAAATACAACTGTTTCTACATTGGCTAATGCTTCTAAATAATTACTTCCTTTTACAAGAACACCGATTTTTGAAGCCGCACCGATTCCTCCAAAGAAACTAAGTGGAATGGATATGACTAATGCACATGGACAAGAAATAACTAAAAAGGTTAATGCACGATAAATGCAATCAGAAAACGTTGCTTCTTTTATTATCATTGGTGGGATAAGTGCAAGAATAATGGCACAAATAACAACAATCGGTGTATAGTAACGAGCAAATTTTGTGATAAAGTTTTCTACTGGTGCTTTTTGGCTTGTTGCGTGCTCTACTAGTTCTAATATTTTAGAAACTGTAGACTCTCCAAATTCTTTTGTTACCTGTACTGTTAATGGAGAAGTCAAATTAATACAACCACTAATAATGTTATCTCCTGCTTCTATCTTTCTAGGAACAGGTTCTCCTGTTAATGCCTTTGTATCTAAGGTAGATGTTCCTTCTATTACAATACCATCTAGTGGAACTTTTTCCCCTGGGCGAATAATTACATTCTCTCCAATGGCTACTTCTTCTGGATCTACCACTTCCTCTTTTCCATCTCGTATTACAACTGCAGTATCTGGTGAAAGATTCATAAGTTCAGTAATCGAGTTTCTTGACTGACTTACTGCATAGGATTGGAATAATTCTCCTACTTGGTAAAAAAGTATAACTGCAATCCCTTCTGCATATTCACCTAGTATAAATGCCCCCAATGTGGCGATTGCCATTAAAAAGTTTTCATCGAATACCTGACCATTTCTTATATTTTTTCCTGCCTTAATTAAAATCTCTCCACCTACACAAAGATATGCAAGCAAATATCCTATAAGTTTTATTTCTTTTGGAATTGGAAGTAACATAGTAATTCCAAAAATAATGGCTGAAATTATAATTTTATTCCGTTGTTTCTTTTGTTTTTCACTCATTATAACCCATCCTTTCTAATAGCCAGACAAGTATTGTTTCCAGTTATATTGTTCTTTTCTATATTTACAATATACATAAAAGAATAATAGGATACAAAAAATTATTTTTTTACAATTACGCAATCTGGTTCAATTTTAGAAATTATTTTTTGTGCTTGTTCTACAATGGAGTCAAACTTCTCATCTTCTGCTTCTAATGTAAACTTTTGTGTCATAAAGCTAATGGTCGCTTTTGTTACTCCCTCTAGTTTACTAATTTCTCTCTCCATCTTTGCTGCACAGTTGGCACATTCTAATTCTTGTAACTTAAATACTTTTCTCATAATCATCTATCTCCTTTTTATTTTAATAATTAAATAATTGTTTAATTATATGTTTTTATTATAGCACCATCTCTCTAAAAGTCAACCACTTTTTACCTAATTTTTCACTTTTCTATTATCGTTTTTAAAGATTATAACTACTTTTTCTTATTTGGAAATTCTATCATTCTTTTATACATCATTAATACAATAAGAAAAAGGACAGCTTTTCATGTACTGTCCTTTTCTTCTATTTCTATTATTTTGCTTCCTTTAAAAATGCCACATAACCACGTTTTGCTTCGTAAATATCAGACTTACTGCAAATTTCCCATGGTGCATGCATATTTAATACTGGAACTCCACTATCAATTACTTCCATACCATAGTTTGCTGTAATGTAAGCGATTGTTCCACCGCCACCTTGGTCTACCTTACCAAGTTCTGCTGTTTGGAATGGTACATTGTGTTTTTCCATCATCGCTCTAATTTTTGCAATAAATTCTGGATTTGCATCGTTAGAACCACCTTTTCCACCTCTACCAGTGTACTTGTTAAAAGTAATACCTTTTCCAAAGTATGCAGTATTTTTCTTTTCACTAACAGATGAATATAATGGGTCAAATGCTGCACTTACATCAGAAGATAACATTAATGAATTTTGTAATGTACGTCTTACTGCTAGCTCACTGTAAACACCCATTCGATCTAAAATTTCAGCTATTGCATTTTCAAAGAATTTAGATTGCATACTAGAGCCACCTACACTACCAATTTCCTCTTTATCTACAAGAAGACATACACTTGTACGTTCTGTATGTTCTACCTCTAACATAGCAATTAAAGATGTATAGGAACATACTCTATCGTCTTGTCCATATCCCATTACCATGCTTCTATCAAATCCATAATCTCTTGCCTTTCCTGCTGGAACAACTTCAAGCTCTGCAGATAAAAAGTCTTCTTCTTCCATATCGTAGTTGTCTTTTAAATATTTTAAAATTTGTGCCTTAACAGCATCTTTTTCCTCTCCAACAAGTGGTCTACTTCCAACTAATACGTCTAACTTTTCACCTTCCACTACTTTAGAAGCTGTTTTTTGCATTTGGTCACCTGATAAATGAATTAATAAATCAGTAATACCCACAACTGGATCATTGTCGTCTTCTCCTATAACAATATCAATAAGAGAACCATCTTTTTTTGCTACTACACCATGAATTGCTAATGGAAGTGCTACCCATTGGTATTTTTTAATTCCACCATAGTAATGAGTATCTAATAATGCCATTTCTGTATCTTCATATAGTGGATTTTGCTTAATATCAATTCTTGGAGAATCAATATGAGCTCCTAAAATATTCATACCATATTCTAATGGTTCTGTACCAATATTAAAAAGTGCAATGGCTTTTTCCATTGAAACATAATATACTTTATCGTTT
>CAJFOH010000057.1 GCA_904395845.1 uncultured Lachnospiraceae bacterium | reverse complement strand
CAAGTAATTTATAACAATTACTTAAATGCAAAAGCAAATGTTACCCAGTTAGAAGACATTTACAATAAAACGGTAGCTCCAAATGAATACTTAGTAGCTTTCATTGAAGAAATGGAAGAAAAAATGCCATCTTCCATTCGTATAGATAGCTTATCTTCTACGGAGTCAGGTGTAAACTTTAGTGTAAAAGTAGCTACGAAAGAAGAAGCGGCAGATGTGTTAATTAACCTTAGAACCTTTGCCAGTTTATCTACTGTAACCACTTCTGGCATACGAGAAGAAGCAAGTGGTGAAGTTTCCTTTGACGTAATATGCACATACAATCCAGTAAATATGTGGAAGCCAACAGAAGAAAGTAGTGAAGCAAACTAAGTGATTAGAATATGCCAAATAGGAAAATTAGTGAAAATAGGAGTGAAGCGTAGTTATGATAAAAATGTCAACAAGGGATAAAAAATTGTTAATTAGTTTTATTGGTATTTTATGTTTAGTTGCCAGCTTTCTATTTATTTATCGTCCGTTTATGGAGCAGGTAACTACATTAAAAGCCCAAAATGAAGAAAAGGAAAAAGAGCTTACAAGATTAAAGGAACTAGAGTCAAAAAAAGATTATTTTTTATCAGAAATACAAGTATTTAATACAAAAGCAGAAGAATATCAAAGCAAATTTCCAGTAAAAGTATTAGAAGAAGACGGAATTTTAGTAGCACGAGGCATTGAAAAGAAGCTAGAAACTACCATTGCCAGTGTTATGATTTCTGAGTCTGAATTTGTATATTCACCAGAAGTACCAAAGGTGGAAGAAGTAGAAGAAGACGATTCCACATGGGCAGAGAAAAATGCACAAGCTACCAAAGACCAAATTGATAAAATAGAAGAAGAACTAGATGGAGGTAGCTCAAACACACAAACAACCATTCAAACAGCAGAACGAGGACTATTTCGTATGCAAAATAGCATTGAATTTACCACAGACTATGCTGGGTTAAAAGAAGTAATCGGCTATATCTATACATTACCTAGCCGAGTTACTATTGACACAATTAATTTAACCTATGACAAAACAGAAGGAAAGTTAGTAGGTGATGCTATTTTAAATATGTACACATTACAAGAAAAAGACAAAGAATATGAAACACCTAATACAGAAAATATAAAACATGGTGTGGATAACATATTTGGTACATTAGAAGTGGGAACAAACAATAGTGAAAATAACAATGATTAAAAAATAAGAGAGGGGCATTGCCATGGATAAAATCAAAAGACGGTTACAAAGTACGTCAGGTGCTAGTTTACTTGAATTAGTTGTTGCACTTAGCATATTTGCCATTGCAGCTTTAGTATTATTGCAAGGATTTACACAAGCAGCAAAAGTAAATAAAAAATCAGGGGAATATCTTCTTGCAACAGAGCTTGCACAAAATATCATGGAGGAAGTAAAGTCCAATGGGCTAGAAACCACCTCTCTTGCATTTAATTATCCAATTGACCTTACAAATAGTGGTGCAAGCCGTTTTCAATTTTTAAAAGGAAGAGAATCTCTCATTCAATCAGGAGATATTTCTATTGGAGAGTTGGTATATAATGAAAGTTCAAAGAAATTAGAGCCTGCTATCTTATATAAAGAAGGAGTAGTAGGAGAGAAGGATATTACTAGCTCTATTTTATCAAAAGACAATGGAAAAGCATGGGAGTTTATCCCACGAGAATCAGGAACACAACGCTCTAAGTATTATTTTCAAGTTTCAGGATTAGAAAAGGATACAAGAGAGTTTGATGTTTTAGTAACATTTGATGGAAGTTTAGATTCTGGTTATAAAAAAGACGATAACGATTATCGAGCAGAAGACGAAAAAAATGATTACCTTGCTCCAAATATTGAAAAGTTAAATACAAAAGAAAATGCGTTTCTTGTTATGGAAGAAGACTGGGATAAAGAAGCCATTCAAGTAGAAATGATTGATAAGCAAAAAGAATATGCCCAAAAACGTTGGGAGGAAGACAAGCGAGCGTATGAACATACCTATCCAGGAAGTTCAGTTACCTTTGAATCTTTATATGGAGAAAAACCACAAGGTCTTCTGTATGAAAATGTGTGGGCAAATACAAAACGAACTTTAATTGTATCAGTGACAGAGGAAAAAGGGGTAGTAAAGGCAAGTGCCTATTATAAGTTTGATGCTAGTCACTACACCGATGGTTCTCATTATGGTGCTATGAATTTATATACATCAGACCCTCATAGCCAAAGCTTAAACTTTGATAAGTTAGAAAGTATTCCAGTTACCTTTTTCTCAACAGAAGTTGGAAGTAACTTAGAAAGTATTTATATTTTTTATTATCCAAACTATAAAACCTTAGGGAAAGGAATTTTTGATGAAATTGTCATTGAAAATGAACAAAATTTACCATTTAATGTGTATGTCATTAAGCAAAGCAAAACAGAAGGAAGTAGTACCATTCCTAGCCTAGTCCAAGAACAACAGTACAAAATGGCACTTACAGTAAAAGAAACGCCGTCAAAGAATGGAGAAAGCAACTGGTTTACCAATAGTGGATTATACCGTTCAAAAGTAAAACTATTAACCAATATTAATCAAAATATTAGTAATGACTCCAAAGGAACTACTGTAAATCAAGGAAGTATCAAGTATATGGACTCAAGTACAAACAAAGGATTGACAGGAACCAGTGCCAGAAGAATTTTAAGTATGACTACACTAGATAATAAAACGAGAAAAGACCGTATTTATAAAGTAACAGTAGAAATCTATCGAAAAGGTGCAGCTATGCAACAGTTTAAAGATGTAAAACCAATCGTAACGTTAGAAAGTTCTAAGGATAGTTAAAGAGGAGGGGTAACATTGAAGAAAATAATAAAACAATGGAAAGAAAATCAACAAGGATTTTCCCTTCTATCTGTATTAGTTGCCATATCATTTATAGGAATTATGGCAATGCTTGCCATTTATATTAGTAGTGTAAATTTTAAAATGCGAATGACTCAAATAAAGGGAACAGAGCAATTTTATTTGACAGAGCAAGCGTTAGAAGAAATTAAGGCAGGACTACAAGAAGAGGTAGGAGAAGCATTGTCAAGTGCTTACATTAGAGTCTTAGAAAACTATAATATAACAGATGAAACAAGTGCAGATGGTTTGGATATGCAAAGACAGAAACAGTTTAAGTCATACTATATTCAAATATTAAGTAAGGCACTGCAAGGGGAATATAATTATTATGATATAGGGAAGTTAAGTAGCTATGTTGATATAGTTTCAACTATGGATATGACAAAAGAACAATTATCTGTTGGTTATAGCAATGAACCTATTATGGAAGTTGTTCCATCAGAAAAGGTAGTGCTAAAAAATCTTAAAATTACCCATATCAATGAAAAAGGATATGCTTCTATTTTAGAAACAGATATTTGTATGAAAGTGCCAGAAGTTGCATTTCCTACTCCATCTACCTTACCAGACTTAATGAATATGATTGTTGTTGCAAACAATGGAGTTACTTGCACTGGTGGTTTGGCAGGAACAAACACAAACATTCAGATTAAAGGGAATTTATATGCAGGTGACCACATTAGTATTGCTCCTTATACCAATGTAATCTTTTCTGAGGGAGAGCGAGTAGTTAGCTTGGGAAAGGTTAGTCTTTCTTCCAATTCTTCTGTTACCATAGAAGAAGAAACTGCCCTTTGGGCAGAAGGAATTGATGTTAGTTCTTCTGCACTAACATTAAAAGGAAATACATACATTGCAGACGATTTAACCATACAAAAGGGGAATGGAATCGGTAGTGTAGTAAAATTATCTGGAGAATATTATGGATTTGGTTCAAAAGAATCGGCAGAAAGCTCTTATTTTAAGCAAGTAGGATTAAAGTATAATGATAGTAGCTTATCAAAGCAAAACAGCTCTATTATTGTGAATGGAAAAAATACAACCTTAGATTTGTCAGGTCTTAGAAGATTTATGGTTTCTGGAAATAGTTATATTGGAAATCCAAGAAAAACCATTGACGGAGTAGAGGGAGCAGTAACAGGAGAAAGTTTAGCAATCAAAGGAACTCAGATTGCTTACTTAGTGCCAGCTTCTGTTATCGGAGATGGTTCTAAAACAAATCCAATGACATATAAGGACTATTCTTCCCTTTTAGTAGGTGGAAGCCTTCCATTGCAATGGGATACACCAATTAAAGAATGGGATAATAAAACACTAAATGAGATTGGATTAAATAAAACAAATCCATACACAACCATTATGAATCCAGCAGGAAATGGAGAAGGATTTGTATATGTATATTTAAATTTTGAAACAGCAAAAGATGCCTCAAACTTTTTTAAGTGGTATTATGAGGAAAATGAAACGAGAAAAGCGCAAATGGATCAATATATGAAGTTTTATTTAAGCGAAGAGGGAATTGTTATGAATGATCCAGATGCTTTTTTACGATTTATTACAAGTGGAAATGTTCTTACCTATTCAGACGGAAAGGGAAATGTAATAGAAAGTCCAACAAATGCACAATCACAAGATGTGCTATATGAACAAATTAATTTCCAAAATACTTGGTATTCTCTAACAAGAAAAATGATTCCAAACTTTGATATGTTAAACGATAGGGAAAAGAAAAAAGAAAATCAAGTATTTGAAAACCTTGTAAATGAAGATGTATTTGATGAAATGACAAACAATACTAATCATGGAATGGAATTTTATAGTACCGACTTAGAAGAAAACCCAATAAAAGCCATAGTTGTAAAACAGTCCAATGAGTTTGTTATTAATGAAGAAATTGCAAAAACATTACGTTTACTTGTATGTAATGGAAATGTGCGAATTGAAAAAGGAGTTTCTTTTCAAGGGATTATTATGACAAAAGGAACATTAACCATTGAAGATGGTGCAACATTAACTTCTAATCCATCAGAGGCGGCAAGACTTTTACAAGCACAAACAGAAGATAAAACACTAGCAATGGTCTTTTATAATGGAGATCAGTATGTAATTGGAAATAGTGGTGGAAATTCAGAATTTGATGGAAATAGCAATCAGTATGAGTTGGAAAAGTATATTATTTATGAAAACTGGAACAAACAATAGGGAGATATGAAACATGAAAAGAAACAAAAAAGGATTTTCTCTTGTAGAATTAATCGTAGTAATATCAATTATGGGAATTTTACTTGGTCTTGTTGTGCCTTCTGTTAATGCCTTATTTGGCTATGAGGCACAAAAGGCAACAGGGAAAATAACTGCTTTGTTAGACGATACAAAAGTAGAGGCAATGAATCGAATTGTTGCAGAAATGGAATTAAAATATGTAGAAGGTGATGGCTACTATATTATCCAATATTTAGATTATGGAAAAGAAGCAAGAAATTCTGGATTTGTAGTGCAAGAAACAAAGGTTGCAAGTAATAAAGTAGTCATTCGATACAAGCGAAGTGATAAGACAACTCCTATTAATTTAAAGCTATCTGGAAAATCTTTAATTTTAACTTTCAACCGAGAAACTGGTGGATTTCGTAAGGTGCAGGAGAGAGTAATGGAGGTAGAGAAACTACAAGACGCATTAGATACTAGCAAAGACATTCCATTTCAAGATGGAGATGGATATTGTGAATGGATTGAGATTAGTTGTGGACTTCGAACAAGAACCATTTACCTGCAACAGAACACAGGTGGCTATATTGTTAAGGCATAACCTATTATAAAAAAACTATCTTACCATATATTTTATGGCTAAAATAAAGAGAAATGGGGGATTTTTTTGAAAAATAACAAAGGATATACACTATTAGAAATGATAGTTGTTGTTGCAATTATTGCAATTTTTTCAGCAACCCTTTTTGGTATCATATCCACAACTTCCTCTATGATGAAGCGAACATCAGGCAATACAACGGTGCAAATGACAGCACAAAGGGCATCTGAGCAAATAGATAATCGACTGTTAAAAGCAAATAAAAATATTTATGCTGCCTATGGAAATTCCCAGAGAATTGTTTCAGAAATAGAGTCAGGAGAAAAAAAGGAAGAAAAAAGCTTCTACATTACTTATACAGAAAATAACGATGACACACAAGTATGGTTAGATATTATTACATGGAATCCAGATACAAAAACCATAACGTATGAGAAAAAGAATCAAGGTGGTAGTGTAATAGCAAAAGAAGAATTGGCCACAGGTGTCACATGGTTTCATATGGATATTTCACAAATAGAACCAAAAGGTATGGTATCCTATGATTTCACCATAGAAAAAAATGGGGTAGATTTTAGCCTTTCACAAAATATTTATATAAGAAATAAAGTAACCGTAGAGTATCCACTATAAAGAAAAGGAGAGGACTATGAGGCGACAAAAAAAGATTGTATTATGCTCCATTGTTGCAATGGGTCTTATTATAAGTTTACTTTTTACTACTATCTTCCAAGCTGGAAATGTGGTATATGCAGAAGCTATGATGCCTGGAATAGAAGCAATTTTAAATAATCATAGCCAGAGTACACCATTTCAAATATTGGAAATTGTAGAAGAAAAGGGGCAAGAAGAACTAGGCTATTATGTAGAAGGTCAAGAACCTTATATTAAAAACTATGTGTATCAAGGGAAAACATTTTCCTCTATGGAAGAAGGGTTAACTGTTATTGAAAAAGCAGAGGATAGAAAAGACTTTGCAGAGGCAAACAGCGATAGCAATAAGTTGGCAGGATTAGTAGGGGAAGGAAAAGAAACATTTCCTCTAACCTTACAAGAATACAAAGAAACTTACTTTTTACAACAATCAGAGCAAGAAAGTGATTGGAATCGCATTGATTTAGAAAAAAATCGTGTAGTAGCAGTAAATGGAAGTTATGTAGAAAACAAAGATTATACTGGAAATTATACGAAAAAAGAACAAAGTTACTATCCAATCCGTGAAAATGTAACTGCTGATAAAGACAAAGAAGGCCTATATAAAGAAAACATCAAAAACTTTTCTTATACGGAAGGATTAGGGGCAGTTAGTGGATATAATCTTACCTTTGAAGGAGTAACTGCAATAACGTCACAAGAAGAATTTGAAGCATCTCATGATGAATTAATTAACCAATATCAATCAGGATATGGGTACTATATTAACGATTATCGTATTTTAACAGAGTCTATTGACACTACTACCTTTCCAGGAGAAGGGGTAGGAACGGTTGCATCAGATGATGGCTTTTTCGTTTATCGAGGAGTGCAAATTACAGGCTATCCTTATTACTCTTATGAAGTAATACAAGGAATGGAAACTTTTGATAAAGTAAGAGCAAAGGTAGTAGATACCCCAAGTAATGAGGGAGATGTTACTATTACCAATGATGTTTACTTTTATTGGACAAAAGACAAAGAGGGAAAGTTACAAAAGGAAGAACTTTTTTATGTGCAAGGGAAAGAGCCAGTTGATTATGAACAAGTGCAAGTATTGTCCGATGAGTTGCCAGAAGATTACACCTATTATTATAAAGTAAAAGAGGTATCATTTGCATGTAGACTTCCAGATAAAAGCAATGAAGCTGACCCAAACAGCTACGAGTTTTATGGATGGTATTTTCCAAATTATGTGGATATTGGTCATATTTATGTGCCAGTAGATACAAAGGAGGAAGCAACCCATTATATTTCACAAGAGGAATATAGCCTTACAAAAGGAACTGGAAATTATGACTTTGTGCCAGATAGTAGCAAACCACTTAGTGATGTAGAAATTGACCATTTTTACTATCAAGGTGGAATGAAAAACAATGAATGGTTGAAGCGTTTTGTGTTTCATCTAAATGAAGATGGAGAGCATACATTAGATAGTATTTCTATTGTTGTTGATGTAAAAACAACAAGTGAAGTAGAGCAGTTATTAAATGCAAATCCACAATATTTTTCCAATTATTCTCTTATCTATACTCATGCCAATAGTAGTGAAACCATATTAGAACCATTAAAAGAAGGCGCAGGTAATCGAACCTTTGCTTGTATCTTCCGTACTGATGTATTAAATGATAGTGGAAAAAATACGTTAAAAAATGTGTTTTCTTACTTTTGGCAGGAAAATGATGCTGACGGTTGCTATGTAACAGAAAATGTATATATGTTTCAAGCAAAAGCAAATAAGGGATATGGAATATTTACCAAAGAGTTTTATCAAGCAATCTTTAATAGCCAAAATGATAGTGAGAAGAAACAAAGTGGATTTTTGGAAATGCTTACTTACATTGAAGAAGAAAATAAGTATCGTAAAGTGGCAGGAGAGGAACTTCTTTCTAATGTGGTATCCATTAGTAGTGTGATAGAATACATTTTAAATGTTCCATACAAACGTGTGAAAGTGGAAAAAGATACTATACGAATTTTAGAACTACAACCGTTAAAAAGTTCTGGCCAAATTGATGCCAATACAGTATATAAATGGCTTGGGCTTACCAATAGTACCGATAAAAAGCCTCAAATTATTATTGATCGAATGACTACTTCAGAATATGCAGGACATATTGAAGATATTAATACCATTTATGATATTATTTACTTTGGAGATGACCAAAGCATAGCAAATACAAATAAGGATATTGCCTATTTAAGTTCTGCTGATTATACCAATATTTTATATAGTCATGTAGGTAGAACGTATGAATTTAATGCTGGAAGTGGACATTATAGAAAACATTTGGGGATTTTAGATATTGAATACACCAATAATAAAAAAGGACTTGGAAATAAACTATTTTGGATGGGTTCTGGAAATGATATTACCGCTCAGCATGTAGAGATGTTAAAAAGCTTTTGTGATAGTGGATATCCAGTAATTATTGCAAACAGTATGGTAACTTCCGATAATAAAATTACAAAGGTGGATAATTCATCTTATGTTTATGAGTTTTTATCTTATGCCATTACAAAAGATAACGTAATGCCAGTAAGAAACGTAAATCCAACCTCTATTAGCTTTTACGCACAATTAACAAAACCTAAGAT
>CAJFOH010000056.1 GCA_904395845.1 uncultured Lachnospiraceae bacterium | reverse complement strand
TATCCATATACTACCCATGTTGTTTTTCGCCCTCTACGATACTCATCATTATCCATACATGGCAAATCATCATGTACCAAGGAAGAAGTATGTATCATTTCAATTGCTACCATAAATGGTTCTATATCCCTTCTATCTGTTCCACCAAACAATTGATATACTTCTTCCATAAGTAGTGGACGAATTCGCTTTCCACCAGCTAGTAAACTATAATTACATGCTTCAAAAATTGTCTTTTGAAACCCTTTTTCTTCTGGAAGAAACTTCTTAATTACTTCTTCAATATTATTTATCTTATTTTTTAAATTACTCTGAAATTCCACTTATTTCACCACTTTCACTTAATACCTGTATCTTCTTTTCTACTTTATCTATTTGCTTATTGCACTGTTTAATCAGTTTGATTCCAGCTTCAAAACTAGCCAATGCTTCTTCTAATGATTGGCTTCCATCTTCCATTTCTGCAATAATACGATTTATCTCTGTAAACGATTCTTCAATCGTCATTGTTTTCGCCACTATATCCTACCTCCTCATTCTATTTTATTGAAAGGAAGTTATTACTTTCTCTTTTACTTCTGCTTTTATTTTTCCATCGGCTAATTGAATGGATATTGTATCATTCACATCTACTTGTTCCATCTGTTCTACTGCTTTTCCATCATTATTTGTAATATAACCATATCCACCACCAATTTTACTAAGTGGTGACAACCCTTGTAGTCGTTCTCCAAGTAACGCCAACTGATGTTTATTGTTTTGCACTTTCTTTTCTATCAATGTATAGATTATCTGTTCTAAATCATTTAAATATTGTCTTTTTGTATTTATTTTATGCTTTGGATGAGATAATTGCAAATGTAATTGCAATTGGTCTACTCTACTACGACTTTCTCTTATTTTTCCAAGCATTTTTTGCTTTAGTTGTATATAAAATTGTTCTAGTGACTGTTCAAATAGCAAGTAATCAAATACAGCCAATTCCGCTGCTGCTGATGGAGTTGGTGCACGTAAATCTGCAACATAATCTGCAATAGTAACATCTACTTCATGACCTACCGCCGAAATAATTGGAGTATCACAATTAAAAATTGCCCATGCTACCTCTTCTTCGTTAAATGCCCATAAATCTTCCAAAGAGCCACCACCTCGACCAACAATAATACAATCTAGTCCCATTTGGTCTAAATAATGAATGCCTCTAGCAATACTTTCACTAGCTCCATCACCTTGAACAAGGGCAGGATATAAAATTAACTGTACATATGGGTTTCTTCTTGTTGCCACATTAATAATATCATGGATTGCTGCACCAGTTTTTGCTGTTACAATTCCAATTGTTTGGCAAAATGGTGGAATAGGCTTTTTAAATTGGTCTGAAAACATACCCATTTCCTCTAGCTTTACTTTCATCTGTTCAAATGCTTGATACAAATCTCCAGCTCCATCCAACGTAATGTCATTAGCATACATTTGATACTTTCCATCTCGTTCATAGACGGAAATACTTCCACCAACAATAATTTTTTGTCCTTCTTGTAATCGGAAGCGAAGCATTTTTGCATATTGGACAAACATGACACACAACAGTACTCCACTTTCATCTTTTATTGTAAAATAAATATGACCAGAACTGTGATATCTACAATTTGAAATTTCGCCTTTGACAAAAATACGGTTTAATGCGTAATCTTGGGTAAACATATTTTTAATATATGAATTTACTTGTTTTACTGTATAGATACTTGCCATCTTATCACCTATTCAACGCTTAATGCAAGCTTACCTAATACTCCATTGACAAATTGTGGTGACTCATCTCCACCATATTTTTTTGCTAACTCAACTGCCTCATTAATTGCAACACCAACAGGCACAGTAGAGTCAAATTTCATTTCATAATATGCCAATCGAATAATTGCTAAATCTACACGATTCATACGATTTAACTTCCACCCCTTTGAAGCAAGGCTAATATCTTCATCAATTGCTTCTATTTGTGGAATAATATCCTTATATCTGCCATATAACATTGCTCTATCTGCTTCATCTAATGATTCTAATGCAAGAAATTGATGAATTTGTTCATCTAATTCCTCTTGTGTATTATAAAATGAAATTTGAAATAACATCTTAAATGTATATTCACGAATCTCTCTTCTAAACATAAAAAACTCCTTCTTTAGTTATTATCTCTTAAACACTTTATTTTAATCTATTTTGAATTAATATACAAGGTATTTTTTGTTTTTTCTTAAACCTACTAAAATGGGTGCCAGATACTGACACCCATCTTTCACTTCTCATTGCAACGTATTGTTAGTAATTAATAATTACATATTAATATCTGCGATTGTTATATTTACATCCAATACTTGTAATGCTGTCATATTTTCAATTGCTGTTTTCACTTTCTCTTGTACTTTTTTACATACTTCTGGTACACTATATCCATATTCTAAGTTTAAAGCAAGAGTTGCAGACACTGTATTATCTTTAATGTCTACACTTACACCTTTGGATAAATTCTTCATACCTAACTTAGCAACAATTTCATGAGTTAGATTTCCAGCCATAGAAGCAACTCCTTCTACTTCTGTTGCAGCCAATGCCACAATAATTGCTACAACTTCATCTGCAATATGAACTTCTCCTAAACCATTTGCTATGTCTATATGATGGGTATTTCTTTCTAATTCTTTTGACATTATAGTACCTCCTATAAAACCTTCTATTGTGTTTATTATATCAAATGATACTTTATTTGTATAGCCTAAATATTTTATCTATCTTTTATTTCTACATCCAATGATTCTATCTATTTATTTTTTCAATTCCATAAGAGTGATTACAATACTTTCTGCTCCAAGTTCTGTCTTTCTTTTTACAATATCTTCAATTTGGGCTCTTTGAGCATCTGTAATTTCAGATTGGCAAATAACTACATCTGCCTGACCATTAACAATGCTAACAATTGCATCATTAAATCCTTTTGCTTTTAATAATGTTTCTGCTGCATTTTCTTTATCAGCAATTTCTGTTAATTCTACCATACTATTAATTGCATTTTGTTTTTCTTCAGAAGAAATTGCATCGTTATTAACAATTTCTAATAAGGCATCTTTATTCTTACCCCTTACTTGTTCACGATTTAATTTTACTTGTGCTAAAAAATCTGCTACTGTCATACCACTTGTTAGTACAGCTTCCCCTGGGGATTGTTGATTCACATCTTGGCTATTGTCATTATTTGCTACGCTTTCTTCTTTTGATTCATTATTTGACTCATTCTCTGATTTTGATTCATTGTTGGCCCCTGCCTGAACGTCTTCATTATTTGCTACTGACTGGTCTACTGCATTATTTTCTGCTAAAATATTATCTATGGAAATGTCAAAATCACCAGAAGCATATGTACCACCTGTTTGAGAATTTCCTGAATCAACGGTACCTTTTGTATCTTGTACTCCATCTTTTCCTGCGTAAGTAAGGTATCCAGCTACTGCAATCATTACTGCCAATGCGGAAATTACAACTTGATTTTTTCTTAAAATTTTTTTCACTTTTAACGCCTCTTTTCTTTTTTATTTTAACTTTTCTTTTTTAATACTTTTATCTTATGCGTTGGCACATCAAATAATGCATACAATGCATCATTTATTTGAGAAACAATGGTTGGGGAATCTCCTCCTTGTGCAATAACTACCACCCCCTCTATTTCTGGTACTTCTTCTTTTAAAATAAATGGAGAATTTCCCTCTACTAAAACAGTATCCTCTTGCATATTCTCTTCCTTAGACACTCGTTTTCCACCATTACTATCCTCTTCTTCTACTGTATTTTTATTGTTACTTTTATTTTTATCTACTATTTTTTCTCCAGAATCTTTTGCCGTAATAATTACTTCTACCTCACCTACTCCTTCGATTTCTTTTAGCGTCTGTTCTAATTTTATTTCTAAAGAGTCTATATAACTGTATTCTGTCTGCACATTTTCAACATTTGTAGTTTCTTCTTTTACAGAACTATTTTTCTTTGATGGAATGGATAGTATAATTAATACAGCACCTGCAACAAAAATTAGAACTAACTTTGGAAATCCAATATTTTTTATTGTTTCTATTACAGAATCTTTATCCTTTTTCACCTTTCCCTCCTATCTTATGCAATGAAATAGCTAATCATTCACTTGCACATAAATATTTTCATATAAAACATCATAACTATTACAAATTTCTTCTTTCATATCTTCTTCCAGACCATAATTTTTATCTTTATTTGCTACACCTTCTTTGCTTAATACTACTGGGGCAACAAAAATATTTTCTGTTTCTTCCACTTTGTTAAGTACAAGAGAAATGCTTAATATTTTCCCATAATTTTCATTATTTATATCCTTTTCTAACTCAATTTCAATAGTATTAACAAAGAGCTTATAACTCTCCACCATATGAATTATTTCTTCCTCTATATTTTGTTTGTATAAATCTATTACATAAGATGTGGCCTCCTTTTCTACATTTTTATATGTTTCCTTTTCTATTGGATTCATCTGTAACAAACCATATAAATTGGCATAATTTTCAAATGTAATATCTAATTTTAAAAGTTTTGTTATTGGGGATACTACTAACAATACCAACCATATTCCTAGAAAAAATCGTACATACTTTTTATAGCTTTCCTTTGGCAAAAGCCCTACAATTAATGTGCTAAAAATCATATAAAAAGCAATTCCTTTTATCCACTGTTTTATAAATTCCATTATCAACTCTCCTTATTACATGGAAAAGTATCCTATATTTGTGGCAAAGCATATAATTGCAATGGTAATAAAAAATAAAAATCCAGCAATAAATACTGTTTTTAATAATAACCTTGTCCCTACCACAACAGTATTAATACAATCTACCACTCGTTCTTCTCCTAGTGGCTGAATAATAGCCATAGATGCAGCATATAAAAGATTCACTGTTCCTAATTGAATCATTGGTATGACTGTTAATATAATAATTATAATAAGTGCTGCTACACCAATTCCATTTTTTATTACAATACCTCCACCTATGACTAAGTCTGATATTGTGTAAACGCTACTTCCGATTCCAGGAATTGCTCGAACTGCCTTATGAACTGCTGATAATCTTGTTCCGTCAATAAAAGGAAGAATTAAGCTTTGTATCATGGATACTCCTAATACAGTACCTAATAAAGTTTTCAATATCCACTGAATCACTGTTTGGCATAATTCACCTGTCTTAGATAAAAAATCTTCTTTTTCTAAACAATTAACAAACATAATCACAACATAAATTCGTATCATAGGAAGTATTCCATAGGTTAAAATGTACTGAACACCAGTAATAATAGCAATTGTTAATTGGGAATATATCATAGATGATGTTGCCCCACCTACAAATGCAACTGCGGTAAAATAGGCAGGTGTCAAGGCTTTCATAAAAGAAACAATTGCTTGCAACATAGAAACTGTTACATCAATACACATTTGTACTCCTTTTGCGAGCAAAATTATCATCGTTAAGTATGTAACATAAAAACTTATTTCTGATATTTGACTATTTTTGAAGATAGTAGAAAATTTAGAACAAATAGATGCTATTACAGCAATTATTCCTATCTGAATGATTGCATTTTTATTCACTTTTATTTCTTTCATCAAACTTTCTATGATATATTCACCTGCAAATTGTAATATATTATCTGTATCACCATTTACTAGCTTGTCTACTAAATCGGAAAACTTAATGGAATCTGTTTCTAATGATTGTTCTATGGATGTTTGAATTTGTGTATAATCATAGGATTCTACTTCCTTTGCATATACTACTTCTCCACGAAATAACATAACAATTGTAATTATAATACCTATCACTCTCATACAATCCCTGCCTTATGCTAAGAACTCATTTAATGTTTCTATTAATGCTAAAATAATAGGAGCACTAATGGATAGTATCATTAATTTAGCAAATACTTCTATTTGGGAAGCAGTGCTACTATTTCCAGTATCTCTACAAATATTGGCTGCAAATTCTGATATATATGTAACTCCTACCATTTTCATTAATGTTGTAAGGTACATTTGATTGACCGATAAATATTTTTCTATTTGCTTTATGATTTCTAATATAAGTTGAAGTTTTTCAATGGATAAAAAGAAAATAAGCAAACTTCCACCTAATATTACATACATAGTATAATCCGACTTTACTGCCTTTAACTGCAAGGCTAAAAGGGCTACTACAATTCCTATCATTGCTACTTGAACCATTGTGACTCCTTTCCACTACAAATAAAATAGTTTTTTAATTGTTTCAAATAGCTGAGAGATGTAGGGAACAATCCAAAATAATACTAAAACCAACCCAGCAAGACTTGTTAAAAATGCTTGTTCCTCTCTACCACTGTGTTTTAATACTTGACTAATCACTGACACTAAAACTCCAACAGCTGCTATTTTAAAAATTAAATTAATATCCATTTTTCACCCCAACTTTTTTATTTTTTGAATTAAATAAGTACCAATACTACCATACAACCAATGGTTACTCCTAATGTATGATACAATTTACATTTATTTGAAACCTCCTTTTCTAGCATATCGATTTTTTTTTGTAAACGCTCTATATACATTGCTATTGTTCTTCGTTCCATTTCATAATCCAAGTATCCTAACGCTTCTCCAATGGAGAGAAAAAATTCATAATCTTCCTTCTCTAAATATGGAATATGTAAATATTCATAAACCGCTTCTTTCCAATGTTCTTCTAGTGACTTGCCATTTCCCACGCTTAATCCTTTGGATAACTCCCTTAAAAATTGTTTGTATCCATTTCCTACTCCTCGCTCCATTTGTAGCAAAGCTTCTTCTAACACACCTCTTGAAAATTCTACTTCGCTATAAAGCATTTGCAATAGTCGATGCATTTCCATTAAATATTTGATTCTCATTTTATAACCATTTGCGTAATACTCACCAATTAATGTGGTTGCCACAACTACAAGTATGCTACCAATTAGTTTCATGTTTCCTTATCTCCTCATTCTGTTCTATCATAGCTTTATAATTTGATGTATGAGTTTTTGTTTCTATCGTATATTGGTTCTTTTTTTTCGTTTAATACATAGGCTACTGTTCCAACACCATAAGTTTTATCTAAGATTACAAATCGTGAAAATATTCTTCTTTCTATTAATTCTTTTATTCTAGGCTTTTTTTCTAAGTCTTCC
This sequence comes from uncultured Lachnospiraceae bacterium, assembly GCA_904395845.1. Taxonomy (GTDB): domain Bacteria; phylum Bacillota; class Clostridia; order Lachnospirales; family Lachnospiraceae; genus Fimimorpha. The sequence continues at coordinate 5,801 of CAJFOH010000056.1, read as the reverse complement.
AATGAACTTCCATGAATGGTTGCTATTAGACTACAACCACAATTACAACTATATAAAATTGCTTCTATATCTTCCTTGCTTCCAATTTCATCTACTGCAATTAATTTAGGCGACATTGTACGAATTAACATCATAATTCCTACTGCCTTTGGACAATTATCTAAGATATCTGTTCGTATTCCTAAATCATTTTGTGGCTCTCCCATATAGCAAGCACCTATTTCTGAACGTTCATCTACTACCCCAACACTAATACCTTTTAAAAAAGAGTTTCCGTTGGAACATTGCCTAATAATATCTCTAAGTAATGTTGTTTTTCCAGCACTAGGCGGAGAAATAATTAATGTGTTTTCTATCTCACTGTTTGTTACGATGTATGGCATTATTTTATCTCCACAACCAATTACTTCATGTGCCAAACGAATATTCATACATGATATGTACTTTATTAATTTAACCTTTTCTCCCTCTACTACTACTTTACCAGCTAGTCCAACTCTATGACCTCCTTGTATCGTTATAAATCCTTGCTTTATTTCCTCCTCATACGCATATAAGGAATAGCTACTGACAAACTCCATAGTTTCCTTCATTTCTCGTTTACTAATAAGGTATGCATCGGTGGAATCTGTCTGTAACTTTCCATTATTTGATACATAGTATTCTCTATTGTTATAGGAAATGATAACAGGCTTATTTGTTCTTAATCGTATTTCTTGTAATTTATTAAACTCAAAGGAATCTTTTAAAAACATTTTTCTCATTGTCTGAGGAAAAATTTTTGCTAGTTGTTCTCTCTTTTCCATAAAAAACCTCCTTTACACATTATATGTAATGTTGGACAAAATATAACTAGATACAAAAAATAGGTTCCTAGTATAAGATTTTATTCCTATACTAAGAACCTATGTACTTCGTCTATTTATTTTTTATACTTCTATTTGTATGATAAGACTATTATCTAACTACAATTTCTTGTTCTTCAAATAAGCAATTGATTGCTTTTTCATAATCAAAACACTTTTCTGATTTTTTAATTTTCTTTGCATATTTCTCATAATTGGAGAACAAATGAATCATATAAAACCATAACTCTTTCATCTTAAATAATACATTTCTATCTCCAGACATTACTTCTCTATATTCATGATACACCATATCGTGAAATTTTCTTAATTGCTCTTTCCCAATAAACTCACCCTTTTGAATTTGACAAATCAAACTAGGATTTGCAATGACACCACGCCCTAACATTATAGTATTAACACTAGGAAATTGTTTGGTAAATGCTTCATAATTTGACTTTGTAAAAATATCTCCATTGTAACAAAGCTTATTTTTACTTAATGTAATAGCATCGGAAAATACAGATAAATTTGGAGTATTTTTATAAAAGTCTTTTTGAATTCGTGGGTGAATGATAAGTTCCTCCATAGAATACTTATTAAAGATTTCTATTAAGGAATAAAATTCCTCTGGCGACTCTTTTCCTATCCTTGTCTTAATGGAAATTTTCATATCCACTGCTTCAAATATGTGATACAAAAAGGCATCTAGTTCTTCTTTTTTTGCTAAAAAACCTGAACCTTTTCCCTTTGCCACCACTGTACCAGATGGGCAACCTAAATTTAGATTCACTTCATTATATCCAAATTGCTTTAGTTCTTTTGCCAAACGGATAAAATCCTCACTACAATTAGTTAATACTTGTGGAATGGTCACCATATCTTTATTATGTTCTGGCAATATATCATTTAACTCTCTTGAATTAAGTGTTTTATTTTGATGTGGGACAATAAAAGGAGTAAAATATTTATCCATAGAGTCAAAACAATTATGATATGCCCTACGATAAATGTAAGTAGTGACTCCCTCTAGTGGTGCAAGATAATACTTCATAAAACTTTTTTTCCTCTTTTCTTAAAATTTCTTTCTCCAAAGAGTCGGTGATAATAACATTAAAAATGGAAAGATTTCTAATCTTCCAATTAACATATCAAGGCAAAGCACTATTTTTGATAAGATAGAAAATTGTGAAAAGCTTCCTGTAGGTCCAACTTTTGAAATTCCTAGCCCTGCATTATTCATGGCTGATAACACTGCACTAAATGAAGTTGCAAAATCTAGATTATCTAAAGAAATAATAACAACTGAAATTGTTAAAATGAACACATAAGCAATGATAAACATATATACTCCCTGTATTGTTTCTTCATATACTTTTTTTCCATTAATTTTTATAATACGCACTGATTTAGGGTGTATCATTTTCCCAATTTCCTTTTTAATGCTTTTTAATAAAATCAAAAAACGTGCAACTTTTATTCCACCACCAGTAGAGCCTGCACATGACCCAATAATACCAACAATTAGTAAAATATATTTGGAAAATTCTGGCCATATATCATAGTTTGTGCTTGAAAAACCTGTTGTCGTTATCATTGAAGCTACTTGAAATATTGAATATCTAAACGATAAAAACAAATCATCATAAATGTGGAAAATATTTATGGTAATTAATATCGTTGAAATTACTATTACTGCAAGATAGATACGAACTTCTTCATCTTTCCATACTTGCTTTGCTTTTTTGAATAACAAAAAGTAGTACAAGTTAAAATTAATTCCAAATAAAATCATAAATATTGCGATTACGCCTTCAAGATATGCACTGTTATAGTACGCAATGCTATTGGAACGATTATTAAAGCCACCAGTACCAGCTGTACTAAATGCATGAGTAATACTATCATACAAATCCATTCCACCTATGAGCAAAAATATTACTTGTATAATTGTTAGAGCAAAATACATTCCATATAAAATTTTTGCAGTAGTTCGTGCTTTAGGAACCAATTTACTAAGTTCTGGACCAGGACCTTCTGCACGCATTAGGTGCATAGAATTTTTTTCATGTACGGAAGTTACTACCATAACGAAAATAAGTACCCCCATTCCACCAATCCATAAGGTAAGACATCTCCAAAAATTCATTCCTTTTGACACCTTTGAAATATCAGTAATGACAGTAGAACCTGTTGCCGTAAAACCTGAAACTGTTTCAAAAAAAGCATCTACATAATTTGGAATACAACCGGAAATGTAAAATGGTAATGCACCAAACAAGGACCATAATACCCATGCAGCAGCTACAATAACAAGTCCATCTTTTGAATATATTGTAGTATTTTCTGGTTTTTTTCTTCCTAGGACTATGTATATTACCAACAAGATTCCACTTGTAAGCAAAAAGGTATATCCATTACTTTCTCTGTATAGTAATGAAACGAAAGCTGGAAGTAGAAGTACTACAGCTTCTACTCCAAACATTTTTCCTAAAATATATGTTGTCATTTTATAATTCATGATACTCCTCCAACTAGCTAAAGATTTCTGTAATATCTTGAATCTTTTTTTGTTTTGTAATGACAACCACACTATCACCCAGTTTTATAACATCATCACCACTTGGTATTATAATTTTTCCACTGCGTCCAATACAAGCGATTAAAATATTTGGCTTCATTGGTAAATCTTTTAATGGAATATTGATATATTTGGTTTCTTTACGAATTAGGAATTCTAGTGCTTCAATCTTTCCATCAACTAATAAATACATAGTTTCTACATTAGCACTTTTTCTTGAATTATGTCTTGCTCTAATATAACTTACAATTGCATCTGCTGTAGCACTCTTTGCAGATACAATACTATCAATTCCTAAACTTTCCACCATTTGAGCTCTCATATCTTCATTAACTTTTGCTATTATTTTTTTAACACCTTGTGTTTTTGCAAACAAAGCCATAATAATATTTGCTTCATCTATGCCTGTAATAGAAACCAATGCATCCGTTGTATCTATTCCCTCTTCTATCAGTAAATCATGGTTGGTTGCATCTCCATGTATAATCATTGCTTCTGGAAGACTTTCGCATAACTTTTCACACTCTGAGTAATCTTTTTCTATAATTTTCACATGCATACCTAATTCACATAATTGCTTTGCCAAGTAATAGCCTACTCTTCCACCGCCACAAATAATAACTTTATTGATTTTTTGCTCTTGATTACCAATTGACTTAAAAAACAACTCCATATCTGCATGAGTGGCTGCCAAATGTAATTTGTCTCCTTGTTCCAAAACAAAATCTCCTGTTGGGATAATAACTTCACCATTCCGCTTCACTGCACATACTAATATTTTTATTTGATATTTTTTATATATTTCAAAAAGATTCATCCCAATCACTGGATTTCCTTCTTTAATTAAAAACTCAACTAACTCCATTCTTCCTTTTACAAAAGTTTCAATTTTACTTGCCACTGGAAAAATCAAAATTCGTTCAATTTCTCTTGCTACTGCCAACTCTGGATTCACTGCCATGCTAAGCCTTAAATCATCTTTTAATATATTCATTTGCTGAAAATATATTGGATTTCTTACACGAGCAATCGTATGTCTAGCCCCTATCTTTCTTGCAATTAGACACATCAACATATTTAACTCATCACTAGAAGTACATGCAATAACCAAATCAGATTGTGGTACATCTGCCTGTTGTTGTACCACCATGCTGGCTCCATCACCAAGAATACAACTAATATCTAATCTATCAGTAGCTTCTCTTAACTTTACTGGATTTTTATCAATTAATACAATATTATAATTTTCCTCTGAGAGTTGTTTTGCTAATTTATAACCTACCTTTCCATCCCCAATAATTACAATTTTCATGACTTCTCCTTATGTTCTTTTTCTAACTAGTATTTTCTATATGTAATATGTGAATTATAGCACCTTTATTTGAAAACTACAATACACAATCTTGCTTTTACCTATGGTCCTATCTTTCAGTAGTTTTGTATTATAAATATTATAGAAGGACTGTTTAAAATTTTTTTAATTTTTCTATTGACATTTTTCTTTTTTTATATTACAATGAACAAGCAATCAAGTTGTTATGGGATCTTAGCTCAGCTGGGAGAGCATCTGCCTTACAAGCAGAGGGTCACAGGTTCAAGTCCTGTAGGTCCCATATTTATATTTTATATGGCGGGATAGCTCAGTTGGCTAGAGCACATGGTTCATACCCATGGTGTCGGGAGTTCAAATCTCTCTTCCGCTACTGTTAAAACCTTGTAGGAATACAAGGTTTTTTTATTTTTAAATTTGCCTTTGTAAAATATACTTATTTGTATATGTGTTTTCCACTTTTCATACAATATGAAAAATTTCTTAAAATCCTAGGATATCCATTGCTCCACACCGTTACTTATGCTATACTAAAAAAAATTTACAACGGACGGAATACTATACTATAAGGAGATTTTTATGAAAAAAATATTACAACAATACAATCATATTTGGACAGTCTTATATTTTCCATTTTATCTTATTAGCTTTTTTCTTCTTGAAAAAATTGTTACAAGTGACTACACATTAATCACTTGCTCAATTGATTATAAACTTCCATTTATTGAAGAATTTATCATTCCTTACCTACTATGGTTTTTATTTATAGCAGTAGTATATTTCTATTTATTTTTTTATGATAAAAAAGAATTTTATCAATACATTTGCACCTTATATTCTGGAATGACTATATTTATTATTATTTGTGCTATTTTTCCTAATGGACAAGATTTAAGACCAATAATTGATCCAGATAAAAATTTGTGTTCTCGCTTGGTTTCTTACATCTATGCTAGTGATACACCTACTAACGTATTCCCAAGCATTCATGTATATAATACACTAGCTGCAATGATTGCCTTACATCATAATAAAAAAGTAAGTA
>CAJFOH010000055.1 GCA_904395845.1 uncultured Lachnospiraceae bacterium | reverse complement strand
AGAAGAAAGAGCTCCTATGTGTGGGATTCCATTTCATGCGGCAGAAAACTATTTAAATCGTTTGGTTCAAAAAGGATATAAAGTAGCGATTGCAGAACAAGTAGGCGATCCAAAGCTTACAAAAGGCTTAGTAAAACGAGAGGTGATTCGAGTAGTTACTCCAGGAACTATTTTTAATAGTGGAGCATTGGATGAAACAAAAAATAATTATTTAATGTCTATCGTTTATGTAGATCGTACCTTTGGAGTTTCTATTATAGATGTAACTACTGGAGATTTTTATGTAACAGAATTTAATGACTCTCAAACATTATTTGATGAAGTTTATAAATTTACCCCTTCTGAAATAATTTGCAATGATGCTTTTTATGTTAGTGGGGCAGATTTGACACAGCTAAAAGAGAAATTAGGGTTTACTATTTCTTCATTGGAAAATTGGTATTTTAATGATGTGGATTGTAAAAAAGTATTAGAAAAACATTTTGCGACCATAGGATTACAAGGGTTAGGATTAGTTGATTATGAAATCGGCATGATTTCTGCAGGAGCATTGTTACAGTATTTATACCGTACCCAAAAAAGCGAAATGAGTCATATTACAACCATACGCCCATATACAACTGGAAGATATATGATTATTGATACTTCCACAAGACGTAATCTAGAACTTACGGAAACATTAAGAGAAAAAAATAAACGTGGTTCACTTTTATGGGTGCTTGATAAAACAAAAACTGCTATGGGAGCTCGTTTGCTTAGAAATTACATAGAACAACCATTGATTGAAAAAAAAGGAATTATAGAGCGTCAAGATGCAGTAGAGGAGTTATGTAATAACTATATTTTAAGAGAAGAGATAAGAGAATACTTAAATCCTATCTATGACCTAGAACGTTTGATGGGAAAAATTTGTTATCAATCAGCAAACCCAAGGGATTTAGTAGCATTTCGTTCTTCCTTAGAAATGCTTCCACATATCAAACATATTTTACAAGAGTTTGAAACACCACTATTATCCAATTTAGGAAGCCAACTGGATACCTTAGAAGATTTGTATCAATTAATCGAATCTTCCATTGATGAAAATCCACCACTTGCACTAAAAGAAGGTGGAATCATTAAAGAAGGGTACAATGAAGAAGCAGATAAGTTACGCCGTTCAAAAACAGAGGGTAAGGTTTGGTTATCAGAGTTAGAAACAAGAGAACGAGAACGAACTGGAATCAAAACACTAAAAATTAAGTATAATAAAATATTTGGCTATTATTTAGAAGTAACAAATAGTTTTAAAGGTCAAGTGCCAAGTGATTATACACGAAAGCAAACATTAGCAAATGCAGAGCGTTTTGTGACAGAAGAGTTAAAAGAGTTAGAAGAAATTATATTAGGAGCAGAAGATAAGTTATTTGGCCTAGAATATGAGCTATTTTGCACGATTCGTGATACCATTGCAAAGGAAGTACTTCGCATTCAAAAAACAGCCAAACAATTGGCACAGCTAGATGTATTAGCTTCCCTTTCAACTGTTGCTGAGAAAAATAATTATACAAAACCAGCCATTAATGAAAAGGGAGTATTAGAAGTAAAAAATGGAAGGCATCCTGTGGTGGAATTGATGACACAAAATGATATGTTTGTATCCAATGATGTGTATTTGGATAATGGTAACAATCGTATTTCGATTATTACAGGACCGAATATGGCAGGGAAATCTACCTATATGCGCCAAGTAGCACTAATTACTCTAATGGCACAAATTGGTAGTTTTGTTCCTGCAGATTCAGCTAATATTGGAATTTGTGATAGAATATTTACTCGTGTTGGCGCATCGGATGATTTGGCTAGCGGACAAAGTACCTTTATGGTGGAAATGACGGAAGTAGCAAATATTTTAAGAAATGCTACAAAAAATAGCCTAATTGTATTAGATGAAATCGGTCGTGGGACAAGTACTTTTGATGGTATGAGTATTGCATGGGCTGTCGTAGAACATATTTCAGACCCAAAGATACTGGGAGCAAAAACACTTTTTGCAACACATTATCATGAACTTACTGAGTTAGAGGGAACGTTACCAGGAGTTAACAATTATTGTATTGCAGTAAAAGAACAAGGTGACGATATTGTATTTTTACGAAAGATTATTAAAGGTGGTGCAGATAAAAGTTATGGAATCCAAGTTGCAAAGTTGGCAGGAGTTCCAGAAAAAGTAATTGCAAGAGCAAAAGAACTTGTAGAAGAACTTAGTGATGCAGATATTACAATACGTGCCAAAGAAATTGCGAAATTAAATGGTACAAACCATAGTAAAAAACGAGTACCTAAAATGGACGAAGTAGATTTTAATCAATTAACATTATTTGATGCAGTAAAAGATGACCACATTATTAATGAATTAAAGGAAATGGATTTAGGTACAATGACACCGATTGATGCTTTAAATACATTATATCGTTTGCAAATGAAGATAAAAAATAGAATATAATATAGATAGGAATACTATTCCATAGAACTTTTTTCTATGGAATAGTATTTCGCATAATAGTAACCCAATATACAGTTTTGATGAAGATGCATTAGAAAAGCAAGGAGTACAGTAGAAAGGAGTATGCAATGGCAAAAATAACTGTATTAGACCAAGCAACCATTAATCAAATTGCAGCTGGAGAAGTGGTAGAACGTCCAGCTTCCGTAGTAAAAGAGTTAATAGAAAATGCTATGGATGCAAAAGCAACAGCTATTACCGTTGAAATTAAAGAAGGTGGAATTGGATTTATTCGAATTACAGATAATGGAATGGGAATTCCAAAAGATGAGATAAAACTAGCATTTTTACGCCATTCTACAAGTAAAATTACTTGTGCAGAAGACTTAATTACTGTTTCTAGTCTAGGGTTTCGTGGAGAGGCATTATCTAGTATTTCTGCTGTTTCCCAAATTGAATTAATTACAAAAACAAAGAGTTCTTTAACAGGTGCATTATATGTAATCGAAGGTGGAGAGGAAATTTCTTTAGAAGAAATTGGAGCGCCCGATGGAACCACCTTTATAGTAAAAAATTTATTTTACAATACTCCAGCACGTCGTAAATTTTTAAAATCTCCAGCTACAGAAGGTGCTTATATTAACGATTTATTAGAACGAATGGCATTATCACGACCTGATATTTCCTTTCGATTCATTTCCAATGGAAAAAATAAATTATACACATCAGGAAATGGAAAATTAAAAGATGTTATTTACACCATTTATGGTAGAGAAATTACTTCTAATTTAATTGAAGTAAAACAAAAGGAACGCCTAATTAAAGTGGAAGGCTTTATTGGAAAGCCAGTAATTGCAAGAGGGAATCGTAGTTTTGAAAACTATTATATTAACGGAAGATATATTAAAAGTGGATTAATTGCAAAAGCCATTGAAACAGCATACAAACCATTTATGATGTTGCATAAATATCCATTTACTGTGTTGCATTTTCAGATTGATTCTACATATATTGATGTAAATGTTCATCCAACAAAAATGGAATTGCGATTTAAAGAGGAAGAATCATTGTTACATCAGCTACACACAATATTATCCGATGCTTTATTAGGAAAGGAATTTATTCCAGAAATCACCCTATCCAATAGGGATGAAAAAAAAGCGGAGACACATAAAACAAATCAGATAGAGCAAAAAAAGATTCCAGAACCTTTTGAAGAAAAACGTTGGCAAAAAGAAACTGGGCAAAAAGAAACCCTTTTGAAAACACCACTTAATACAGAGAAAAACTCCTTAGAAATTGCAGAAGAAGAGAAAGAAAACGATAAAGGAAAAGAAGTTGCAATAGAACAGAAAGAAAACGACAGAAGCAAAGACGTTGCAATAGGAGGGAAAGAGAAGGATAAGAGTAAGGAAACTTTACTGGAAGGAAAAGAAAGTGATAAAAACAAGGAAATTGACATAGAACAAAATTTGAAAACAGATGACAAAACAAAAGAGGAAAGTTACAGAACCAACTTAGTAGATGAGAAGTTTCCTGTGAAAGAGAAGACTTCAATAGTAAAAGAATCTTCTACTTATTATGACTCTAAGGAACAATTATCTTTATTTTCTCCGTCTTTGTTATCTAGTGAAGGAAGAAAAAAGCATAAAATAATTGGTCAAGTGTTTGATACTTATTGGATTATCCAGATGGAAGATAAAATGTTTATTGTGGATCAACATGCAGCACATGAAAAAGTTTTATATGAAAAAACAATAAAAGATTTAAAAGAAAAACAAGTGGTTTCTCAAATGATTAGCCCACCAACCATTGTATCATTAAGTAGCAAGGAAGAATCGTTATTTCAAACATTCCAGCAAGCATTTACAGAGATTGGTTTTGAAATAGAAGCATTTGGTGGTAGGGAATATGCGATTCGTAGTGTTCCTGCTAATTTATTTGGAATTGATTATCATAAACTTTTTTTTGAAATGCTAGATGGATTAGAAGATAGTTTAGGAACAAAATCATTGGAAATTATTACAGATAAAGTTGCCAGCATTTCTTGTAAGGCGGCTGTAAAAGGAAATATGAGCATGAATCACATGGAAATGGATGCATTAATAGAAAAACTTATGGAATTAGAAAATCCTTATGCTTGTCCACATGGCAGACCAACTATTATTTCTATGAGCAAGTATGAACTTGAGAAAAAATTTAAAAGAATTGTATAGTTTGATTGGAGGATATTGTGAAAAAACCACTTATTATTTTAACTGGTCCTACTGCAGTAGGAAAAACAGAGTTATCCATTGCTCTTGCAAAGGCAATCAATGGTGAGATTATTAGTGCAGACTCCATGCAGGTGTATAAGCATATGGATATCGGTTCTGCAAAGATTACAAAAGAAGAAATGGACGGTGTTGTGCATCATTTGGTAGATGTTATTGAACCAAGTGAAGAATTTAATGTGGTTCGTTTTCAGCAGATGGCAAAAGAGGCGATGAAATCCATTTATGAAAAAGGAAAGATTCCTATTGTTGTTGGTGGCACTGGGTTTTATATTCAAGCGTTATTAAATGATATTGATTTTGAAGACACAAAGGAAGATAGTAAGTATCGTAAAATGTTAGAGGAAGAAGCAAGAATGTATGGAGTAACTTATCTTCATAATAAGTTAAAAGAGGTAGATCCACAGTCGGCGCTTGATATCCATGAAAATAATGTAAAGAGAGTCATTCGAGCGTTAGAATATTACCATTTAACCAATGAACCAATATCAAAGCATAATGAAATCCAAAAGCAAAAAACATCTCCATATAATTTTACATATTTTGTTCTTACCATGGATCGTGAAAAGTTATATGATAGAATTAATAAGAGAATTGATCTTATGCTAGATGCAGGATTGATTGAAGAAGTAACATGGCTAAAAGAACAAGGATATACTTCAGATATGGTATCTATGAAGGGATTGGGATATAAGGAAATCTTAGAGTATTTAGATGGTGCATATTCGTTGGAAGAAGCCATCTATATTTTAAAAAGAGATACTCGTCATTTTGCAAAGCGACAACTTACTTGGTTTAAACGAGAAAAAGAAGTTATTTGGTTAGAGAAAAAGCAAACAACTACCACAAAAGATTTATTAGAAGAAATATTAGCTGTTTGTAAGGAACGACAACTTTTATCATAAAAATTTCACAATTAATAGAAAAATATATGTTATACTAGAAAGGAACAATTATGACCACGAAAGAAATGTATTTAGAAGCTGGTATTAGTAAGGAAGTTTATGAGTATGGGGAAACCATATTAGAGCAATTAAAGGAACGATTTTCTCAGATTGATGCAGTGGCAGAATATAATCAAATGAAAGTATTACGAGCAATGCAAAAAAATCGAGTTTGTGCGGAACATTTTGCAGCAACTACAGGGTATGGTTATAATGATGCAGGTAGAGAAGTATTAGAACAAGTATATGCAGATTGTTTTCATACAGAAGCAGCACTTGTTCGACCACAAATTACTTGTGGCACTCATGCGCTTGCAGTTGCATTATCTGCAAATTTACGTCCAGGAGATGAATTATTATCTCCAGTAGGGAAACCTTATGATACCCTAGAGGAAGTTATTGGAATTAGAGAGTCTATTGGTTCTTTAAAGGAGTTTAATATTACTTATGCTCAAGTAGATTTATTACCAGATAGTTCCTTTGATTATGAAGGAATTAAAAATGCAATTAATGAAAGAACAAAATTAGTGACCATTCAACGTTCCAAAGGATATGCAACTAGAAAGACATTGTCTGTAAAAGAAATAGGAGAGTTAATTGCTTTTATTAAAGGAATTCGTAGCGATATCATTTGTATGGTAGATAACTGCTATGGTGAATTTGTAGAAGTGATAGAACCATCGGATATGGGTGCAGATATGATAGTAGGTTCTTTGATTAAAAATCCAGGTGGTGGATTAGCACCAATTGGTGGTTATATTTGTGGAACAAAGGAATGTGTAGACCGTTGTGCTTATCGTTTGAGTGCACCAGGATTAGGACAAGAAGTAGGAGCAAATTTAGGAATTTTACCAGCATTTTATCAAGGATTTTTCCTTGCTCCAACGGTAGTTTCAGGAGCGTTAAAAGGAGCAATTTTTGCAGCGAATATATATGAAAAATTAGGATTTTTTGTTGTACCAAATAGTACAGAGTCAAGACATGATATTATCCAAGCAGTAGAATTTAAAACACCAGAGGGAGTCATTGGTTTTTGTCAGGGAATCCAAGCCGCCGCACCAGTAGATAGCTATGTAACACCAGAACCATGGAATATGCCAGGGTATGATTCTCCAGTTATTATGGCTGCTGGAGCATTTATACAAGGTTCGTCTATTGAACTTAGTGCAGATGGACCAATAAAACCACCATATGCAGTATATTTTCAAGGTGGATTAACTTGGTACCATGCAAAATTTGGTATTTTAATGTCTTTGCAAAAGCTAGTTGAAAATGGTGTAATTGCCCTTGAACAATTGTCGAACTAGGTAGAAGAATTTTTCGTATACATTCTATATAATTTATGTTAATATAAGGTTATAAAATCAATTCTGTACTTGGAGAGTTACAGGAGGTTTTATGAAAACTTATACAATGAAAGAAAGACCAAAAGAATTACGACCATATGAAAGATGTTTAGAATATGGACCAAGTGTATTAAGTAATGCAGAGTTATTAGCCATTATATTGCGAACAGGTACAAAAGGACAATGTTCCACTCAGTTAGCAGAACGTATTCTTAATTTGAAAGATACAACAGGAAATTTGTTAAATATCCTTCAATTATCAACGGCTCAATTAATGAGCATTCAGGGGATAGGAAAGGTAAAAGCAGTACAAATTCAGTGTTTAGGTGAGATTTCAAAAAGAATTTCAAAAGAATATGCTTCCCATGGATTTTCCATTCAAAATCCAAAGAGTGTTGCCACTTACTATATGGAGCAGTTAAGACATTGTGGACAAGAACACTTATATTTATTATTACTTAATACAAAAAATCAACTGATAAAGGAGATTTTATTAACAAAAGGTACCGTAAATGCTTCTTTAATTTCTCCAAGGGAAATCTTTGTAGAAGCATTAAGACATCAAGCAGTATATGTTCTTTTGTTGCATAATCATCCAAGTGGAGATCCACAACCAAGTCGAGAAGACATTATAGTTACTAAACGAATAAAAGAAGTTGGTTTACTGGTAGGAATAGAACTTCTTGACCACATTATTATAGGAGATAAATCCTATGTAAGTTTAAAGGAAAGAGGTCTTTTTTGATGAAAGATAAATTAGATATGAAAATAAAAATTCAATTAACTCCAAAAGCAACTCTTGTTCTTGCAACTATTACATGTATTGGATTGATGGGAATTACGTACTTTAGTAAGCCATCAGCATTAACAGTAAGAGAAGTAGTAGGTTCTGTTGTTGTACCAATGCAGGAAGGAATCAATGAAATAGGAAGTTGGTTTTTTGGTTTAACAGAAAAAAAGATAAAACTAGAAGAAGCGTTAGCAGAAAATGAGGCTCTTAAAAACGAAGTAGTTGCGTTGCAAGAGGAGTTAAAAGGGTATCAGTCAGATAGTTATCGTTTGCAAGAATTGGAGGAGTTGCTTCAATTAAAAAATACCTATGCAAATTATGATACAGTAGGAGCAACTGTAGTTTCAAAGGATCCTGGAAATTGGTATCATAAGTTTACCATCAATAAAGGAACAAAAGATGGACTTGCAGTAAATATGAACGTAATAGCAGATGGAGGTTTAGTTGGTATCATTACAGATGTTACAGAAAATTTTGCCACAGTTCGAGCAATTATTAGTGATGAAAGCAGTGTAAGTGGAACAACAGAGGAATCTTTGGATTCTTGTATTGTAGAAGGCGATTTACAACTACTAAATCAAGGATACTTAAAGTTATCTTATATTGATATAGATGCCGATATTACCAATGATGCAGAGATTATTACTTCGTCGATTAGTGATAAATATTTGCCAGGACTTGTAATTGGATATGCCAAGGATATTAAGGAAGATAGCAACCGTACAACAAAGTCAGGTTACTTAGTACCAAAAGTTGATTTTAAACATTTAAAAGAGGTATTAGTAATTACCACATTAAAAGAAACAAGTGATAAGAAATAGGAGGAAAATTGTGAGACGAATTATAGCAGTAGCAATTATTATATTAGCTTCATTTTTATTGCAAACCACAGTATTACAGTGGATTCCTTACTTAGAAATAACACCTAATATATTACTTATTGTCACATTTTCCTTTGGTTTTATGCGTGGTCGAAGTGAAGGATTATATGTAGGGTTTCTTTGTGGTTTACTGATGGATTTATTTTATGGAGATATAATAGGTTTTTATACATTAATTTTTATATATGTAGGGTATATAAACGGTATTGTTTCTAATTATTTAGTAACAGATATTGTACTATTGCCAATGGGACTTTGTCTGTTTAGTGAGTTATTTTATAATGGTTATATCTATATATTTGGTTTTCTTCTTAGAAATCGCTTGAACGTGATTCAATATGTTCAAACAGTTATTTTACCTGAAACCGTTTTAACTATGATATTTACCATCTTTGTTTATGGTATATTACTTACTGTTAATAAAAAATTAGAAGCCATAGAGAAAAAAGGAGCGGATAAATTTGCTTAAGGACCTATTAAGAAATCTAAAAGAAACGATGATAAAACTTATAAAATCAAGGTTATTTGTTGCAGGTGTTGTATTTGTAGGTTTATTTATGATATTAGTTAGTCGCTTGTTCTATTTACAAATAGTACGTGGTGATCAATATGCAGATGATTATATAAAAACAACGAAACAAGAAATTAAAGTAAATGCCCCAAGAGGAAATATTTACGATAGAAATGGTGAACTTTTGGCTTACAATGAGGTTGCCTATTCTATTTCCATTCGTGATACTGGGGAGTATAAAAAAACATCTGAAATGCTTTCTATGATATTAAACTTAGTAAATCTACTAAACAAATATGAACAATCAATTATTACATCAATTCCTATGGTAATTTCAAGTAATAATGAATATGAGTTTAGCGGAACAGAATCTGACAAAAAACGTTTTATTCGTGATGTGTATGGAAAAGAGTATATCGAAAAGATGGCAGAAAAAGGTGAGGATTGTTATAGTTATTCTGCAGAAGAGGTTATGGATAAATT
>CAJFOH010000054.1 GCA_904395845.1 uncultured Lachnospiraceae bacterium | reverse complement strand
TTCCATAACGTAGGTTTGAATTGGCTGGCGCTCATGAGGTGCTTCTTCTAGTACGCTCATATCACGCACACCAATTAAGCTCATATGAAGGGTACGGGGAATTGGTGTTGCTGATAAGGTTAACACATCAAGATTTTTCTTCATTTGCTTTATTTTTTCTTTATGAGTTACCCCAAATCGTTGCTCCTCATCAATAATTAATAAACCTAAATCTTTAAATTCTACGTCTTTTGATAAGACTCTATGTGTCCCTACTACAATATCCACAAGTCCTTTTTTAAGGTCCTCTACCGTCTTTTTGATTTGGCTTGGAGTACGAAATCTTGACATTAATTCAATTCGTACTGGAAAATCTTTCATTCGCTCTACAAAAGTGTTGTAATGTTGTCCTGCTAAAATAGTTGTTGGCACTAGATAAACTACTTGTTTCCCTTCTTGTACTGCTTTAAATGCCGTACGAATTGCAATTTCCGTTTTTCCATAACCAACATCACCACAAACCAATCGATCCATAATTTTCTTGCTTTCCATATCTTTTTTTGCAGCTTCAATGGCATCTAATTGGTCTTGTGTTTCTTCATATGGAAACATTTCTTCAAATTCTTTTTGCCATATAGTATCTTCTCCATATTGATACCCCTCTGCTTTTTGACGAATGGCATATAATTCTACTAACTCTTTTGCAATCTCATTGACTGCTTTTTTTACTCTGGCTTTTGTTTTTACCCAGTCTTGTCCGCCTAGCTTATTTAGCTTTGGCTTTTTCGCCGTAGCATCTGCATATTTTTGAATTAAGTGAAATTGTGTGGCTGGAATATATAGATTGCCTCCATCTCCATATTCAATTTTTATATAATCTTTCATTGTTTTTTCAATTTCCACTTTTTCAATCCCTCGGTAAATACCAAGACCATGATTTTCATGAACCACATAATCGCCAATGGATAAATCAGAAAAACTATTAATTTTTGTTCCTTGATAGGTAGTTTTTTTCTTACGTTTCTTTTTTTCTACACCAAACATATCACTTTCTGAAATAATGACATATTTTAAATGTGGATAGACAAATCCACGATGAAGTGCACCATAAATAACACGCACTTCTCCTTCTGTTATCTTCGTATCACCATCAGCACTATAATAAGCTCTTAAGTCATATTCTCTTAAATCTTTTGCCAATCGTTCTGCTCTTGTTCTAGAACTTGAAAGAAGTAATACTCTATAACCACCTTTTTTCCATTGGGTTAAGTCTTTGATTAATAATTCAAAATTATTTTTATAAGAATTAATATTTTGAACATTAAAAGCATAGCTATGATTTACTTTTATACATTTTATTTTATGCTCTAGTGTAGTGAGAGCAATTGCATTTGGCCTTTGTAACTTACAAAATAATTGGTTTGGCTGCCACAATAACTTGGTTTGACTAGGCAATAAGTACCCTTTTTCCAAACGGTGTTTCATACTTTCTTCAAATTCTAAGGCTACACTATTTGCTCTCTCTTCTATGCGAATTGGTTCATCTAAAAACACCATTGTATCTTCTTCCTTAAAATAATCAAGAAACGATACTGCATTTTCATAGAAAAATGGTAAATAAGCTTCTAAGCCATCAAAAAACAATCCTTCTTCTAATTCTTCTAGCTTTTGATAAATGATTTCTTTTATTCTTAATGCTTCCTCTTTTTTGTTTTGGTCTAACAATGCTTTATGGTATTGTTCATATTCTTTTTTTATTTTTTCTATGCCTTTTTCTAGCTTATCACCTTCTAATATAACTTCTGTTGCAGGAAATAAAATTGCCTGTTCCAATCGTTCTATGGACCTTTGACTTTCTACATCAAAGGTACGAATAGAATCTACTTCATCGCCCCATAATTCAATACGATATGGATTTTCTTCTGTTAAACTAAAAATATCTATTATTCCACCATGAATACAAAACTGACCTGCTTCTTCTACTTTAGCAACTCTTTCATACCCAAGTAACAATAACTTATTTTTTAGTTCCTCCAAAGAAATAACATCTAATTCTTTTACTTCTAGCATATGAGCTTCTAACCAAGAAATATCCATAAGTGGATTCATAAGCCCATCTATTGTTGTGATAATAGTTCCTTTTTTATTTTTTATCATTTCATACAAAACTTTTAATCGCTGTTGTACTAAAGCATTTCCCTTAATATCAGCACTATAAAAAATAAAATCTTTTGCAGGATAAATCCACACATCTTGATGAAAAAGCTTATAATCATCAAAAATTTCCTTACAACGCATTTCACTATAAGTTACAATTAATCGATAGGGAAATTCTTTTGCTACTTGACTCATCATATGGACTTTTTGAGAATCCATACAACCTGTCAGTTGCAACGGTCCTAACTGTTTTTTAATCCCTTGAAGAACTTCTTTATATTCCTTTAATTCCAATAAGGGAGTTTCAAATAGCTGATTCACTTTTCTACTCCTTTCTTTTTCTCTCTATTGACTGAACTTTCTTGCTTTATTACCCTTTCTTACTCTTACCATTCCACTGATTCATAGCAAAATCCATTCCATTTGTTAAAATATTTGCCACTGCTTCTATACTGTTTTTACATCCTTCTTCTACCTGTGGCATTTCTTCTTTGGAAAAATGTCCAAGCACATGGTCTGCCAAATCCATATGGGCCGGTTTATCTCCTACACCAACTTTAATTCGTGGAAATACTTGTGTGCCTAACTGTTGTATTATGCTTTTTATTCCATTATGTCCACCAGCACTTCCTTTTTTTCGTAATCGTAGTTGTCCTACTTCTAAGCTAATATCATCATAAATGACAATGACTTGTTCTTCTTCATCTACTTTGTAAAAATCAACCACCTCTCTTACACTTTCCCCACTTAAATTCATATAAGTTTGAGGCTTTACTAAAACTACTTTTTCTCCTTCTATCATACCTTTTCCAATCAATGCTTTATGCTTTTTTGTATCTACTGCTATATTATATTTTTCTGCAAGTTTGTCTATGACTTCAAATCCAATGTTATGACGTGTTCCATCATATTTTGATGTAGGGTTTCCAAGACCAACAATAATATACATATTTTTTCTCCTCTCATTGTTCCAATATATTTTTGTTCTATTAACTCTATTAGGGAAGTATTTTCCAATGTGGCTAATACTTCCCTTTTCCTCTTTTGATTTCTATCAGATATTGTTTCTTGTATTATTTTTTTATTATGGAGTATTCTTTCTCCAAGTGTTTGATTAAGGTTTGTTTTTTAAGCATTTTTTATAGTTTTGTTGTCCATTTGGAGCAATCCCAAACATGAGTTGCTAATCCTTCATAAAATTCTGGCTCATGACATACCATAAGAATACTTCCCTTGTATGCTTGTAATGCTCTCTTTAACTCATCTTTTGCATCTACATCTAAATGGTTGGTAGGCTCGTCTAAGATAAGAATATTAGTTTCACGATTAATTAACTTACACAAACGCACCTTAGCTTGTTCACCACCACTTAATACTCTTACTTGACTTTCAATGTGCTTTGTTGTTAACCCACATTTTGCAAGTGCAGAACGAACTTCGTATTGACTATAAGAAGGAAACTCTTTCCATATTTCTTCAATACAAGTAGTTGTGTTCCCTGCTTCCATTTCTTGCTCAAAGTATCCTTGATATAAATAATCTCCCAATTCTACCGAACCAGAAATTGGAGGGATAATGCCTAAAATACTTTTTAAAAGGGTAGACTTACCAATTCCATTGGCGCCCACTAATACAATTTTTTGTCCACGTTCCATTTCTAAATTTAATGGCTTAGAAAGAGGCTCATTATAACCGATGACTAAATCTTCCGTTTTAAAGATGTATCGTCCCGCGGCTCTTGCTTCCTTAAAATGAAATTCTGGCTTTGGTTTTTCCTTTGCAAGCTCAATAATGTCCATTTTATCCAATTTCTTTTGTCTTGACATTGCCATGTTTCTTGTAGAAACTCTCGCCTTATTTCTTGCCACAAAATCTTTTAAATCTTCAATTTCTTGTTGTTGGCGATTATAAGCTGCCTCTAATTGAGCTTTTTTCATTGCATATACTTCTTGGAACTTATTATAATCACCAACATAACGATTTAGTTCTTGATTTTCCATATGATAAATTAAGTTAATTACACTATTTAAAAATGGAATATCGTGTGAAATTAAAATAAATGCATTTTCATATTCTTGTAAGTATCTTTTTAGCCATTCAATATGAACCGTATCTAAGTAGTTGGTAGGCTCGTCAAGTAATAAAATATCTGGCTTTTCTAGTAATAACTTTCCCAATAATACTTTGGTTCGTTGTCCACCACTTAAATCGGTAACATCTTTATCTAGTCCAATATCATCAAGCCCTAATGCACGCCCTACTTCTTCTACTTTCGCATCAATGATATAAAAATCATGCATGGTAAGAGTATCTTGAATGGTTCCAAGTTCTTCCATCATTTTTTCTAATTCATCTTCTGTGGCATCTCCCATGGAATCACAAATCTGATTCATCTTTTCTTCCAATTCAAATAAATAGGAAAATGCTGACTTTAGTACATGACGAATGGTCATTCCTTTTTCTAGTACAGTATGTTGGTCTAAATATCCAACTCGTACGTTCTTTGACCATTCTACCTTTCCTTCATCTGGAATTAATTTACCAGTAATAATATTCATAAAAGTAGATTTACCTTCTCCATTTGCACCAATTAACCCAATATGCTCTCCTTTTAGTAGACGGAAAGACACATCGTTAAAAATCGCACGATCTCCAAATCCATGAGATAAATGTTCTACGTTTAAAATACTCATAGTTTCTCCTTTAACTGTTCTTTTTCTTTTATCGTTTCCTTTTGATTTTTACTGTTTTATCTTAATTAGTATAGCATTTGCAATGTTTTTACACAAGATAAAAAACCAGCAGGAATCTCCTGCTGGCAGAAAGAGTATTTTTTATTTGAAACTTTGATTGAAACGATACAATAATTGTAACATTATATTATTTCACCGCTCCATTTACTACTCCATTTAAAATTTGCTTTTGGCAAATAATATAGAAGATTAATATTGGAAGCAATGCTAATAAATATGAAGCAAATGCTAAATTATAATTAGTACCAAACTGTGTTTGGAAGTTAAGCTGTGCTAGTGGAAGTGTGTTTTTCCCAGTTCCTGATAAAATAACAAGCGGAGTCATAACATCATTCCATGTGCTAAGTGCAGTTAATACTGCAACTGTTGCATGCATTGGTCGCATAATTGGGAAAATAATAGTCCAATAGGTTCTCCATGTACTTGCTCCATCAATATGGGCTGCTTCTTCTAAAGCAAGAGGAATATTTTTTAAATACCCTGCATATAATAATAAGTTCATTGGCATAAAGAACACTACATAAAGAACAATAACACCAAAACGGTTTGCGATACCAAGCTGTGCGGTTTGTTTTACTAATGGCATCATTAAAATAGCAAATGGTACAAACATACCACTAACAATATATAAATATGCAAATTTGTATCCTTTGCTTCTTGCCATACTTCTACCAATGGCATATCCTGCCATAGAGTGAATTAAAATTGCTAAGATTACTGTTACTCCAGTAATTAACAAAGAGTTACCAAGAGAGTTCCAAAAGTCTGTTACTCTCATTGCCTCTACAAAATTATCAAAACTCCATCGTTGTGGAAAGGATAATGCACCTGCAATATCATTTGTCATCTCTGTTGGACTTTTAAAGGCAATCATTACTGCCATATAAAGTGGAAAGAACACCGTAACACATCCAAGAATTAACAAAATGGTTATGGTCCAATTTACCTTTTCTTTTTTTCTTACTTTTGTTACATTCATTACAACTGTTCCTCCTTATTTCCTAAGAATTTCATCTGTAATACCGAAATCACTACAATAACAACGAAAAATACAAAGGCACTAGCACTTTGGAAACCAAATTGTCCACCACTCATCCCATTGTTATAAATTAAATATGAAATAGATTCTGTACTTTGAGATGGTCCTCCCTTTGTTAAAGACATAATTTGGTCAAATACCATTAGGAAATTTTTCATACAAAGTACCATGTTTATTGTGAAAAATGGCATAATAAGTGGGAATGTAATTCCTTTGAATTTACTCCAACCACTAACTCCATCAATAGCACCTGCTTCGTAAACATCTTCTGGAACGGTTTGAAGTCCTGAAATATAAATAATTGTATTCATAGCGATTGCTTGCCATGCCCCTACAATTACAATTCCAATCCAAGCAGTATTACTTCTTGATAAAATACTCTCACTTAAAAATCCAATTCCTAACATTTGTCCCAATGTTGGAAGAATGTAAGTAAAAATAAAGCCAAAAATATACCCAATTACTAACCCACCTAAAATATTAGGTATAAAGTAAATCCCTCTTAGTACGCTTTTCCCTTTAATTTTGCTATTTAAACCAAGTGCCAATAGTAAGCTTACTACATTTACAATAATGGTACATACAATGGCATATTTAAACGTAAAGATATATGACTTTCCTACACGAACATCTTGAAACAAATCAATAAAATTTCGTAGTCCAACAAAATCATAACTTCCGTATCCTTTAAAATTCGTTAAACCATAATAAAATCCTTTGATTAACGGAAGTGTATTAAAGCAGAAAAACAAAATTAATACCGGAGCTGTCATTAAAAACAACGTTCTTTGTCGTTCATTTTTTAAAATTTTTTTCATAATTAATGTTCTCCCCCCTCAGAGTTAGGATTCTCTTTTTGATATTCTTGTACCTTACGAATCAAATCACGATTGTATCTCTTCCACTCTGTATCAAAACGAGTTAAAAAGGTTTCTGTTGCATTTTCGCTATTGTCTAATAAGTAAGTTTGAATCATAGCATCTACAGACATTTCACTTGGATAGTGGTGGTCTTGGAAATCTGCCATTCTATCTTGTTCAATATATTCTTTCATTCCATCTAGGTTTTCAGATAATTCAAAATCTCCTTCTTTACAAGGAACTGCATTTTGATTATCAATATATGCTTGAACGTTTTCATCTTCTAGTAAGAAGTTAAGCACTTCATAGGCTGCTTCTTTATTTTCACAATTTGCCATAACAGAAAACTGAAGGTCATTTCCTGAATTTAAAATGTTATCACTTTCATCTTCATTGGCTGGAAATACAAAAGAATCAATATCCATATCTGGATTTACTGATTTAATCTGTGGAATGGCATAACTACCAATGGCATACATTGCACTTTCTCCTTTTGCAAACGCAGTACAAGCATCGTTGTAACTATATGCTGCTGGATTTTCCACTCCATATTTTAATAATTCTTTTACTTTTATTGCAACTTCTTTGTATGCTTCAGAAAATGTTGCTTCTCCACGATTTACCTGTGCTGCAATATCAGAAGGAGCTAAATTACAAGCGATAGCATTCCAAGGAGCTAAACAAGTCCAAGTATCTTTATATCCAAAATAAAGTGGCAAAATACCCTCTTCTTGAATTTCTTCACATAACTGAATAAATTCTGAATAGGTGGTTGGAATTTCCCATCCATGTTCCTTAAATAATTTTCGATTGTATAAAATACCAGCTGCATTGGCTGCATATGGTACCGCATACACACCATCTTGTGGAACAAACTCTAGTTCCTTATCAATATCTAAATACGATTGACGAATATTTTCTAGCCCTTCATAATCTTCAATATTCATTAACAAATCAGAATCAATAAAATTAGCAAAATTTACATCTCCACCAATTCCAATAATATCTGGATAGTCTTCTCGAATAAATCTAGTTTTTAAAATGGTCATAGCATCATTTGGTGAACTAATAGTAAGATGAATATTATCATGTGTTGCATTAAACTTTTCTTCTAGTTCATCAAAATATTTGGCGGCTTCTGGCTTGTATTGCACAATCTCAATCTCTACTTTTTTACCAACTTCTTTATCTTGTGCACATCCACTTAAAAGCACTCCCATCGTCCCTGCTAATAACAACGATATGGATCGTTTCGTCAATTTTCTCATATTTCTCCTCCTAGTTTTGTTGGTATAGAAGTCAGGTACTTAATTAAATTCTAGATCAAAACTGTACTATTTATTCAAGAATTTTATATGTCAAGGGCATGACATATCTGATTTAAAAATATTACATAATATAATAATGATGAGTAGCATGATTTCTTTTCCTATCTGAGATAATATGTATCCTAATAAAAGGTTTCAGCAGGAGTAACAGAAAATCACTACCCACATTATTATTTTATGTAAATTAGTGCATCCTAAATAGTAATGTTTTACTTAAATTCCTGTATCTTCTATACATTTTTACAATACTATACGTTTATATAATATTTTTTTACTATATATTTCACAAGATTTCTTCCACCTTATTATAGCATATACATTACTAATTATCAACTATTTTTACTTTTTTAGAAAGTATCATTTACTGACAATATTTCTTCATACTTTTCTAAAATTGCCCTTTGAAACATTTCTCTTGTTTTTGAGTTGATTGGATGAGTAATATCACGATACTCTCCATCCATTGTTTTTTTACTAGGCATAGCAATAAAAATACCTTTTTCTCCTTCAATTACTTTAATATCATGTACTACAAATACATCATCTAATGTAATGGAAACAATGGCTTTCATCTTTCCTTCTCTTGTTACTTTTCTCACCCTAACATCTGTAATCTGCATCTATTACACCCTCCTTATGTCCTATTGTTAGTTAATATTATATCTATCGTTCTTTTCAATAATAATTTTAATATCCTCTGGTGTACCCTGATATCTCATATTTGGATGAATGGTATCTCTACTTTCTACAATACAGTTTTCAATAACCGTATTATCTCCAATATAAGCATCATTTAAAATAATGGAATTTTTAATATAACAATTATTTCCAATATAAGATTTTGAAAAAATAATACTATTTTCTATTGTTCCATTAATAATACAACCACTGGCAACTAAGCTATTTTTTACATTTGCACCATAATTGTACTTTGCTGGTGGCAAATCTCCTACTTTGGAATGAATTTCTCCTTCTTTAAAGAAAAAGTCACGAACTTCCTTTTTTAAGAAATCCATATTTGTTTTGTAATAAGAGTTGATTGTTCCTATGTTATTCCAATAAGTTTCTAAACGATACGCATAAATTCTCTTTAAATTTTTATAACGAATTAAAATATCATTTACAAAGTCATAACGGTCTTCCTGTGCACAACGTTCTAATAGTTCAATTAATAATCTTCTTCTTACAACATAAATTCCACAGGAAACCAAACTAGAGTTTGCAACCATAGGCTTTTCTTCAATTTCTATAATACGACCATCTTCATTGGTTCGCACCAAACCAAAGCGGCTTAGATCATCTTCTTTTTGCATTTCTTTGCAAACAATTGTAATATCCGCTCTTTTATCTACATGATATTTTAATACATCGTTATAATTTAACTTATATACGCCATCTCCAGATGCTACTACTACATATGGCTCATGACTTTCTTTTAAAAAATGTATGTTTTGATACAAAGAATCTGCTGTTCCACGATACCATGCACTATTATCCTTTGTTATCGTTGGTGTAAATACATACAATCCGCCTTGTTTTCTTCCAAAATCCCACCATTTAGAAGAACTAAGGTGTTCACTTAATGATCTTGTGTTATATTGTGTGAGTACCGCTACTTTTTGAATATGAGAATTTGACATATTGCTTAGAGCAAAATCAATACTTCGATAACTTCCTGCAATAGGCATTGCTGAAACTGCTCTTTTGTCCGATAACTCTTTCATTTTTTTACTATTTCCACCTGCCAAAATAATACCGATTGCTCTCATAATATCTCCCCTGTTCTATTTTATAATATATCCGCCACTTTCTAATATGCCATCTGTATAATCTTCTGGTGTAGTCACACCTGAAATTGCTGTATTCTTCCCAATAGTGACTCCATCTGGAATGACGGAATTTTCTCCTATTGTAACTAAGTCAAAGGCATATACCTTTTTGTTATATTTGCTTTCTGCATATTCAAATGCACCTAATACTACGTTATCTCCAATCTTTGTATTTTCGGCAATGATTGCCTTTTCAATACGACAACCTTTTCCTATGGTAACATCTTGCATAATGATAGAATTGTTTACCACTGCTCCTTCTTCTATTACAACCCCTGAACCAATAACTGAATTGGTAACAGTTCCATAAATTTCAGCACCCTTTCCAATAAGACAACGTTCCGTATATGCGTGCTCACCTAAATACTGTGGTGGCAAACTTCCACTCTTTGTATAAATCTTCCAGTATTCTTCATATAAATTAAATACAGGAACTAGATCTATTAGCTCCATATTTGCTTCCCAGTAAGAACCTAGAGTTCCAACATCTTTCCAATATCCATTGTATTCATAACAAAATACTCGGTCACCTCTTTCATGACAATGTGGAATAATATGCATACCAAAGTCGCAATTTGGAATTTGTGCATCTCGAATTAATGCATCTCTTAATACAGACCATGTAAATATGTAAATTCCCATAGAAGCTAAATTACTTCTAGGATTTGCTGGCTTTTCTTCAAAATCAACAACTCTACCAGTTTCATCTGTGATAAGCACACCAAAACGACTAGCTTCTTCTAACGGTACTGGCATAGCAGCCATAGTAATATCTGCTTTATTTGCCTTGTGATAATTTAACATTAACTCATAATCCATTTTATAAATGTGATCGCCACCTAGTATAAGAACATATTCTGGATTATAACTATCAATATATTCAATATTTTGATAGATCGCATTGGCTGTACCTGTGTACCAATCACTATTTTCTGTTTTTTCATATGGTGATAGAATTGTTACCCCACCACACTCACGATCCAAATCCCATGGAATACCAATACCAATGTGTGTATTTAATCGAAGTGGTTGATATTGAGTTAATACCCCTACCGTATCAATACCTGAATTAATACAGTTACTAAGTGGAAAGTCAATGATACGATACTTTCCTCCAAAAGCAACTGCTGGTTTTGCCATCTTTGCTGTAATAACACCTAAACGACTTCCTTGCCCTCCTGCTAATAGCATAGCTATCATTTCTTTTTTAATCACCAAATCACCTCTTATTACATTATTTTATGTTATAGAAATATTTAAAACCTTCCAAATCACTAATAATATTCATAGCAATAATATATACTGTTCGTGTATGAAGCACACAATATACAAATAGAATAAACAGAATCTATCCCTCTTTCATACTATGATTTATTATTATTTTTTTTGTAAGATTATTATAGCACACTTTTTGCAATTTAAACATTATTTTTTTATATTTTATTTTATTTTTATTAATATTTTACAATTTTTATAACTAAAAACAAACACTTTGCACAACCATTTTTCTCATTTTTTGCTAATTATCCATTGATTTATCATTGATTCATAGTCCCCAATAACACATTCCATCCATATAATAAAATACTCCTACTTATTTTTATGCGTTAACTCCTAAATCCTATGATAGATGAAAGACTGTTTTTATATATCACACCTATTAATACTAGATAAAATTCCCTATCTATCATATATATATCAGTCATATAATTCTAATTACTTTATCTATTATATTTTTTAAAAGTATGCTATACTCCTAAATAGATAATTATTTTATGGATATAACTAATATTAAATGTTTACTTAAAATACATTGAAAGAGGTGTACTATGTATCAATTAGATTTTAAAAAACCAACTGCCATCCACTTTATAGGAATTGGTGGTATTAGTATGAGTGGCTTAGCCCAAATTCTTTTAAAGGAAGGGTTTGTTGTTTCTGGTTCTGACTCTACAAAATCCCCCCTTACTACAGAACTAGAGCGTCTAGGTGCCAACATTTATTATGGTCAACGACGACAAAATATTACTGATGATATTTCTGTTGTTGTATATACAGCAGCTGTAAAACAAGACAATCCTGAACTTGATGAAGCAAGAAAAAGAAAGATTCCTACCTTAACAAGAGCAGAATTACTAGGGCAATTTATGCTTAACTATAAGCAAGCTGTAAATATTGCAGGAACTCATGGAAAAACAACTACCACATCTATGGTTTCTGAAATCTTATTACAGACCAACTTAGATCCAACTATTTCTGTTGGAGGAATTTTACCTTCTATTGGTGGAAATATTCGTGTTGGTTCTTCCGAAGTGTTTGTCACCGAAGCTTGTGAATATACCAATAGCTTTTTATCCTTTTTTCCTACCATGGAAGTTATTTTAAATATTGAAGCTGACCATATGGATTTTTTCCATAACTTAGACGAGATTTATGAATCCTTTCACTTATTTGCAAAAAAACTAACGAAAGATGGAACACTAATTATTAATAGTGAGATTAAATACTTATCCAAAGTAACTGATGGTTTGGATTGTAATATTATAACCTTTGGTTTTAATGGAGATGAAACTTATGTTGCTTCTAATATTGTTTATAATGAAATGGGATACCCATCTTATACCTTATCAAAAAAAGGAATCACACTTGGTACAATTCAACTTCAAGTTCCTGGGCTTCACAATGTTTCTAACAGTTTAGCCGCTGCCTCTTTGGCACTTGAACTAAATATTGACTTTTTATCTATACAAAAAGGTTTATTCCAATTTACTGGTACAAACCGTAGATTCCAGAAAAAAGGAGAACTTGGTGGTATAACAATTATTGATGATTATGCACATCACCCATCAGAAATTACTGCAACATTAACTGCTGCCAGAAACTATCCACATAAAAAAATTATTTGTGTTTTCCAACCACATACTTATACAAGAACAAAAGCATTTTTTGATGAATTTGCTACTGCTTTATCACTGGCTGATACTGTTGTTCTTGCCGATATATATCCAGCTAGAGAAACCGATACTCTTGGAATGTCCTCTAAGCTACTTGAAGAAAAAATCAAAGAATTAGGTACAAACGCTTACTACTTCCCTACCTTTGATGAAATTGAAAATTTTCTTTTAGAAAATTGTATCAACGGCGACCTGTTGATAACTATGGGTGCTGGAGATGTTGTAAAAATAGGCGAATCTTTATTAGGAAATTAGTTTTCCACAATATCCACACAATTATCAACATTTTATTATGATTAATTGTGTGGATTTTTTGCAACAAAATCCACAATTCTACTTTTTTTTACAAACATCGACATTTTATTTAAAAACCCTTATTTTTCCATAATTTTTTATATAATACCGAAAATTTGTTCTGACTTTTTTCCACATTATCCACATTATCCACAATCCCTTTGTGGATTTCCTTTCCCCAACCTAGTTTGTATCTCCACCTATTCTCAACCTCTTTATTTCGTGCTATACTAAAGAAAAACGTAACATTTATTTTATGAAAGGAGTTTTTATGGCAACACTAAACTTACATAATAAGATGACATTAGATGTAATAACCATTCCCGGTATTTTTATAGACCAATATATGATAGAAGCCAATGGAGAATTTGTTAAAATATATTTATATTTACTACGAGCGATGACAAATCCTACTACCTCTATCTCTGTTTCTCAAATGGCTGATTTATTTGACCATACAGAAAAAGATATTTTACGTGCACTAACCTATTGGGAAAAACTAGGACTCCTTCGCTTAGGATTTAATTCCAATCACCACTTAACAGATATTTCCCTTTTAGATACCTTTGTTCCAAAGAAAACTTCTACTACTTTAACCGATGAAGACTCAAATAGAAAGCAAGCTTCTACCATAAATGAAACCAATACATTAGAACAAACCGTAGCACAAACTGCTATTTCAAAATCTGACTTAACTACTCATACAAATAGTATGACTTCTAATGAAGATACAACCATACCTTCTAATGTAACCGTTCCAACTATTGAAGAGCTAAGTAATGACGATACGTTTACCGAACTTTTATTTATTGCACAAACTTATATGAAAACAACCTTTTCACCTACGGATTGCAATAAAGTTGCTTACTGGTATGCTTTATTTAATCGTTCTTCTGAAATCATTGAATATTTAGTAGAATACTGTGTAGAAAATGGTCATAACAACATGAGATATATGGAAAAAGTAGCACTTAATTGGCATAAAAAAGGGTTACTTACTCTTCCTGCCATTCGTGACTACTGCCAAAATCGTAACAAAGCTACCTATGCGGTAATGAAAGCCTTTGGAATTAGTGATAGGCAACCTGGTAACATTGAATCAGAGTATATTAATAAATGGTCTAGCACTTACGGATTTTCTACTGATTTAATTGTACTAGCTTGTGAAAAAACATTAACCTTAACTGGAAAAGTAAGTTTTCAGTATGCCGATAAGATTTTAACTGTTTGGAAAGAAAAAGGAGTTTCCTCTCTTTCTGATGTACAAGCGTTAGACTCAAAACACCAAGAAAATACTGCAAAACAACTGGCAAAACAGGCAAATAAACAACAGACAGTAGGAAAAGAAGGAGTCTTGAAACCTTCTAACAATAAATTTATTAATTTTGAGCAACGAGATACTGACTATGACCAACTAATTGCCAATTATTATGGACTGAATCAATAACTAATAGCGGAAAGGAGGACCTTATGCCACTTAAAAATTCACAATATGACTTACTAATGCGAGAGTATAATAGAAAACAGCTACAAAATGAAAACAACCGTAGTGCAGCAATCAACCATGCCTATTCCCTTTCCCCTAGGCTACAAACAGTAGATGAAGACATTAATGCTACTTATGCATCGTTAGCAAGGAGTAAGATTACAGGTGATGTTAGTCATATTGATGCCTATAAAAAGAAACTAAATGAGTTAAAAGAGGAAAAAGTTGCTATTTTACTATCCCTTTCTTTGCCTTCTGATTATATGGAGCTACATTATACTTGCAACGATTGTAAAGATACTGGATATATTGGTAATAAAAAATGTCACTGTTTTTATCAGGCAGCTGTGAACCTTTTATATACCCAGTCAAACATAAAAGATATTTTACTTAGGGAAAATTTTGACACCTTAACCTTTGATTATTATTCCACACAAATTCATCCAATGCTGAATAAAAGCATTGCCTCTTATATGGAAGAGATTGTTACCTACTGTAAAGATTATGTAAGCAACTTTTCAACAAAAAAAGAAAGTATTTTATTTACTGGAACAACTGGTGTGGGAAAAACATTTCTATCTAATTGTATCGCAAAAGCATTAATTGACAATTGCTATTCTGTGGTATATTTTACTGCAACAGAACTTTTTGACGTATTTTCTAAAAATACTTATTCCAAAGATGAAATAAGCGATGAAGACATTGACCAATACATATTAGATAGCGACTTACTTATTATTGATGACTTAGGAACAGAGCTTTCTAATGCATTTACTACTTCAAAATTTTTCTATTGTATTAATGAGCGATTGGTAAGACAAAAAGCGACTATTGTGTCAACCAATTTAAAAGCAACTGAACTTAGAGATATTTATTCAGAGCGGGTTGCTTCCCGTATCCTTAGCTCCTATCATATTATTTCTCTATTTGGAGATGATATCCGTATAAGGAAAAAATTTGGACAGTAAAGGCTAGGTTTTACCTTGACTTTCCTAGCTTTTTACGTTATAAATGTTATGTAAATTATGTAAAGAATACTATGGAGGAAATTCATATGTCACAAGAGACAAAAAAAATACAAAATATCCCTGTTGGACCATTAGGGCTTATTCCTATGAGCAATTGTACAGAACTTGGTGAAAAAGTAAATGCTTACCTTGTTGAATGGCGTAATAGCCGTGACAACGAGCATGAATCTGCAATTGCATTTAACGGTTATCAAAGAGATTCTTATATTATTGATGCAAAAGTTCCACGTTTTGGTAGTGGAGAAGCAAAAGGTGTTATTAATGAATCTGTTCGTGGTGATGACCTATACATTATTACAGATGTATGTAATTATAGTTTAACTTATTCTTTATGTGGACATGTTAATCATATGTCTCCAGACGATCATTTCCAAGACTTAAAGCGTATTATCGCTGCTGTTGGTGGAAAAGCTCGCCGTATTAACGTTATTATGCCATTCTTATATGAAAGTAGACAACATAAGCGTAATAATCGTGAATCTCTTGACTGTGCTATGGGACTTCAAGAGCTTGTAAATATGGGGGTATCTAATATTATTACATTTGATGCCCATGACCCTCGTGTACAAAATGCAATTCCAGCACATGGATTTGAAAATGTTTCTTGTACCTATCAATTTATTAAGGCAATTTTAAAGACAGAACCTAACTTAAAAATTGATAGCGATCATATGATGGTTATTAGCCCTGATGAAGGTGGTATGAATCGTGCTATTAGCTTTGCAAACTACTTAGGTTTAGATATGGGTATGTTCTATAAAAGACGTGACTACACTCGTATTGTAGATGGAAAAAACCCAATTGTTGCTCATGAGTTTTTAGGAACAGATGTAGAAGGAAAAGACGTTCTTATTGTAGACGATATGATTTCTTCTGGTGATAGTATGATGGACGTTGCTAGAGAATTAAAGAGAAGAAAAGCTGGTAAAGTATTTATTGCTGCTACCTTTGGTTTATTTACCAATGGTTTAGCAAAATTTGACCAAGCATACGAAGAAGGAATTATTGATTATGTTCTTACTACAAACCTTGTATATCAAACAAAGAGTCTTCTTGAAAAGCCTTACTATGTAAGCGTTGATTTAAGTAAGTACATTGCATTACTAATTGATAACTTAAATCATAATTCTTCATTACACGATTTATTAATTCCAACTGATCGTATCAATCGTGTATTAAATGAATTTAAAAACAAACAACAATAATTTTCTTATAAAAAAAGGTATCGTTTCTATCATTCTAGTGATAAACGATACCTTTTTATTTTTTAATAATAACAATTATTCTATATTAGGTCTCTTACGAATCAAGCCCTCTCAGTAGATAGGTAAACAACGATGCTCCCTGTTCTTCTAGCATCTGCTCTACCTCTTCCACTAACACTTTTCTTGACATTCCTGTTTCTGACTCATAAATAGTAACTGCATTATTTGAATCATACCCATGAATAATATATCCAGTTCCTCTATTTGTAACAACTAAAACATAACAATCTTTATTAATGTAATAATATAAATGCTCCAACTGAGACTGACTAACATCTAAAATTGGAATGGAAACCGTTTCCTTTAATATATCATACACACTTTTTCCTTGTTCTAATTCTAATTGAATGTTATCCATAGTAATCATAGCTTGATTCAAAGAATTTGAACCTGAAGTATTGTTATCTATTTGTTCTAATACAATAGACAAACATTGGGCTAGGGATTTTTCTTGTTCAACTGGTTGTTGTTGCTCTATTTTTATGTCTTTTACTAAATCCCTTGCATCTCTCGTATATACATACTCATAATTACCATCTAGGACAACTCCCATTGTATCATATGCTTGATCTATTGCATTAGAAAGACGATTTGTTACATCTAATAGTTTTCCATGCCCAAATACAAAATACATATGGTCTTTTATACTTTGTTGCCCTTTGTTCTGATTAATTGCTATTGGATTTGCTTCTCCTACTTCTACAACATTTTTATTGGAGTTTTCTATCATAATAGTACTTTCTTCCAATGGGTTTGAATCTAATGTTATATAATACTCTCTTCCCTTTTCTTCTGTCACCTTTGACTTTAAATAGGTAGTTTTATCACTATCTACTCTTTGATTTGCCAACAATAAATCAGAAGAAATCTTATCATAGCCATTCTCCTTTTTTTCTAATCTTTCTAATAAAACTTTTCCCTCACCTACTTGAATTGCTTCAATATAAACATTTTCTATTTCATAGTGAGTTTCTACTTCCAAATTAGAATTTGCAATCTCTAAAGAGAACCATGGAATCATCTTTTTACTACCATTTGCAATAGGTGTTGTTGTTTTCTTACCTAATGCATAAATCAAATCATAATCTATTTCCTTATCCTGCTGGGTTGAAATTAACCCTTGAAAATGAATAAATCCATCATCACTTGCTACAATTTCTTTTCTCTCTCCATTTTCCATATTGAAAATTACTACTTTATCTGGATAATTTTCATCGCTACCTTCTTCCCATATAATAACACCATGTTCTCTACTCATAGTATATTTTGAAGATGAGTCTTTTTCTACAACAATAGAACTTTCTCTCGTAGTTAAGTTTATTTGTAATAATTTTCCGTCTATCATCATATAGCAAATATCATTTTCATTAATATAAATACCTTCTCCTATGACAAATGGCGCATACATTGGAGAAGTATTTATAGGAAAATAACAAAGTTGTTCTAGTTCTTCTCTATCTGGTCGATATCGGAAAATACTCACTCCTACACTTCCCTCAAATTTTCCTGCATTCGTATAACCTTTTACAATAAAATCCAATGTTCCATCTTCTTTTATCTGTATTAACTGTATGGTTGCATCTTCTCCCAATTCTAACAATTGTTGTAGTTGTTGCTTCTCTGTGTGATAGTACCAGATATCTCCGTCCACCTGTATTCCATAAAACTTATTTTTTTCATCAGCAATTACTTGTACTTCATGATTTCCAATCCCTAGTAAAATATTAGAATTACTCACTCTTTCTTTTACTAACTTAATTGCTTCTCTACAGCTTCTTTCATAATCTAGTACATACATTGTATTATTTCGAAAACGAATACAAAAATTTTCTTCTACATGATAGGTTCCAGCATAATTACCATTTCCCTCTACATCATACAAGAAAGCCATTGTCATCTGTGTCCCATTAAATTCAGTGATTTTAATTGCAACGTCATTTATTCTTGTTGGGGAAACATCTTTCCAAGTTATCATATCTAATTTTGAAGATAAATTCACTACACTTAAATCCGTAGTTGATGTATTGTTATTGGGCTTTAATGCACCAATAATAATATCATTATTGCTATTTTTTTCTATGGTTGCTTTAGAAAACTCATTGGCATAGTTTAAAATAGTTTTAGCAACTTCTTTGGCTTCATAATACAACCTAGTATAATAATAAATTTCTCCCTTTTCTTCAGTGGTTACCTCTAATGTTAATAAATATTCCTTATTTTCTTCTAATAAATTGGAAAATGGAATATTCCAATAAAGCATATTATTTTCTTCTCTTTCAATGGAAACTTTGCCATCTTCAATGAGGTTTTCCCCATTTAAACTTCTAACTTCGTATGCAATTTCATAAATCTTATTTTCCTTCTTATCTAAATATCCTCTCAACTGTCTACTAGCATTTAATGGTGTAATAGTATGCCTCATGGCAACATTATTAACAAACTCATCTCCTATTTGTACATATCCATTAAGTCTATTAATTGGATACTCCCCATACAGAAATGTAATATCTGGCAGTGTATTTAATTCTAACGTTGTTTTTTGTTCCTGTTTGCTTTTATTAATTGTTTGTCTATATATATAATAGCTTCCAACAACAGTTAATATAATACCTACTAATATTATACTAACTAGAAGCCAATTTTTTCTTCTACGTCTTTGCATTACTAACCTCATTCCTTACGTATGTACTTCATAGGCTGTTACTAAAAGTAACAGCCTATACCCATGGATTTTTTCATCTATTCTTTTTTATTGTAATAGGTATCATAAAAAACCTCAATAAAAAATTTATTAAAATTTCCTACAACTATTAAATGGAAATTATATGATGGGTTTATACTCTAATATTTATTACAATAAATAATAATAAACCATTATAAAAGTATCCATACACTATAAACAAATTTACACTATTTATGAAAAGATTACTATCTTTGTTTTTAATACAACGAAATAAATACTAATTTCTAAAAGAGCATTTGTTTATAATAGTAATTCCTCTAGTAAAATTTGCCTCTATAACTGCTATGATCATATCTATGATTATATCTATGATTA
>CAJFOH010000053.1 GCA_904395845.1 uncultured Lachnospiraceae bacterium | reverse complement strand
TACCATTTTCCAACTCTGGCATGGTTAATGATAATATGTCCATAATCTTCTGTATATGTTGTTCATATGTATAGTTTTCATACTCTTCGTTATTTACATTAATAAGATATTCTACCTGTTTTATATATTGTTGATTATATATATTTTTCATATCTACTCTATCTTTTAATTCAAATAACAACTCCTCCGCCCGTTCTTTTTCATGATTAGATATACAAAAATCAATTTCACATTGTAATTCCTGCAAAGAAAAGTCATCTTCTTTTAATGTTAAACTAAAAATCTCTACTTTATCTCCAATTCCCAATGCATATAAATAGCACATTGCTGTTTCTTTTCTTGGTTTTCGCTTGCAATTTTCAATTTCAGAAAGTCCTGCTTGTGTTCCAATTTCTTTTATGTCATTTACAACTTGAAGCAATTCTTCTTGGCTGATTTTCAAAACTTTTCGCACATTTCGAATAATTTCTCCAATGGAATAAGCACTTGTATATGGTTTTATTGGTGGAATATGTTCTTTGTACTCTTTATTTTTCCTATCCCATTCTTCCAATAATTCTATCACTTGCTTTATTTCTTCTATGGAGCAAGAAAGAAACGATACTTTTTCATTTCTTTCTACGATTAACTGCAATGTTTCTTTTAAGTAGTAAATACTTTTCTTTGCTTTTAGCTTATTTATAATTTCTTTTATATAGAGTAGGCTTTGTTTTTCTTTCCCCTGTTCAAACAAAATCTTTGCTAAATAGTATTGTGCCTTTATATAATAAGGAAACTGATATTCCCAATCGGTACACTTTAGCTTTACATGTTGTAACAACTTTTTCCAATATTCATAGACACGAGGAATTGGTACTTTCTTTTCCAAATATAGCAACTCCCCTATTATGTATAATAAGGAAAGTTCCGTACTAGAAAGTATGGAATTAAACGTAAGGGTTTTCTCATTGAATCTTATATCTGTTTCTTTCAACCCTTTTTTACACTGTAACCATGCCTGTTCATACTCGCCCTTTTCCAAATGAACAGTTGCCCATATCCAACAAAGATATTGGGTGTGTAAATTTTTGTTTTGTTTCACATTTTTTTCATATTGTTTTACTTCTTCCTCTAGTACTTCCCAGTTTTGTACTCTCAACAAATATTCAATACGATTTCTATGATAGAATAACAGTTTGTCTTGTTCTTCTAAAATAAAATCCCATTTTTTACAATCTTTCCCTAACCTACTAATTAATCCATCAAATACTATTTTTTCTGGATCTTTTTCTCCATTTTCAATTCTTGATAATGCTGACATAGAACAAATTCCCCTACTTAATTGTTCTTGTGTTAGCCCTAATTCATTTCTAAGTCGTAAAATGATTTCATCCAACCCTTTTGCCATTGTACTTCCTCTTTCCCTATGTTTTTTGTTTTATCATTTTGTTTTATTCATTAGCTTTTTGTTACTCATAATATACTTCCTTTAACGAAAGTCCACTAGCTGGCGCAGTCATTCCTGCTAATTGGCGATTTTTTGTTTTCAATATGGTTTCAATATCTTCTGATTTTTTATTTCCTGCCCCAATTTCTATTAATGTGCCTACTATAATACGAACCATATTGTATAAAAAACCATTGCCCGTAACTGTAATACGTATTTCATCTTGAACACCTTGCATTTGAATTTCTTCTATTTCAATTGAAGTAATGGTTCGTATAGAGGATTTTTTCATCTTTTTTAGAGAACAAAATCCTAAAAAATCATGCTCACCAATCAAAGAAAGACTTGCTTGTCTCATAGCATATACGTCTAGTGGTTTTTCATAAAAATATACATAATTTCGCTCAAATACATGAGGAACTTTTGATGTGATAATACGGTATTCATATGTCTTCCCTACTGCATGTAACCGACTATGAAAACGCTCTGGTACTTCAGTTACACTTAATACACCAATATCTTTTGGCAAATACATGTTTAAGTAATTTTGTATTTCTTCACAAGACAATTTTGTATCTATATGGAAATTCGCTACTTGACCTTTGCTATGTACTCCTGCATCTGTTCTACCTGACCCATGCACTTCTACTGGTTGCCCTACCATTTTTTCTAAAATAAGTTCTAATTTCCCTTGAATCGTCTTTTCTGTATTTCCTTGCTTTTGCCAACCGTCATATCGAGTTCCGTCATAAGCAATCACCATTTTGTAATTCTTCATAGTTTTCCTTTCCTACATTGTTTACTTTTTTTCTTTTTTACCATTGATTGTTTCTACAATTATACCATATCTTTCATAAAAAATTTAAAAACCATTTTGATTTTATTCATAAATATTTAGGAATCCTTCTTCTAATCCTAGGCTTATCCCTGTTTTATTTGTTATTTCATTACTATTATCTGTTATATTTTAGTTTCTTCCTATTCTTTTTATTTTTACCTTTCTTTTTTTATAATTGTATTATATTATATAATACAAATTTATGTTGCTATTTTTACTTTTTTGTATTACAATAAACAATACAATTTTTCCATTTTATTTTTCTATTGCAATGGTAATATTCATTTTTCTCATTGATGAAAGGCGGTGACTTTATGATTGTTTCCTTAGATTTTTCTAGTGAAACTCCTATTTATATGCAAATCCGAAACCAAATTGTAATTGGTATTGGAAAAGGTCTTATATCCCCTGGGGAAAAACTCCCTACCACAAGGGCGCTTGCCAAAGAAGCTGGCATTAATACTATGACAGTGAATAAAGCCTATCAATTATTGAAAAAAGAAGGACATATCATTAGTGATGGTAGAAATGGTGTTGTAGTATGTAAACCTGAAAATTCCTCTGGATTTTTGCCCTCGCTTCAATCTTCTTTGGAACTACTGATTTATGAAGCAAAAGCAAATGGTATTTCAGAGAAGGCATTTTTATCACTCTGTAGTCAAATTTATACCAATGAAAAGTAATTGCTTTTCATTAGACTGGAGGTTTTTATGAAGCTTTTTATGGGACTTTGTTTTCTCCCTGTATTATTTATTATTTATTTTTCTATGATTTATTCTGCAAAAAATAAACCAAATTTTTTATTTGGTGTTTCTTGTGTCAATGATTATTTTACAAAAAATGAATTAAATGGTTACTTTAAAACCTATAAAAGAGAGCTTAACATTTGGCTTCTTATCCTAACATTATTATTTTGTGCATTATTTTTGATTCCAAAGGATTATATTTTTATTTCCGTTTTACTACTTTGGCTACTCCCAGCTATGTTTTGTTTTTTTATTCCATACATAAGAGGTTTTTTAGCTGTATCCAAAGAAAAACAAGCACGTCTTGGTGAAATAAGTGAAGCTGCAATGGCTACTCCTGTGGACTTAAATGCTGTTGGCGTGACTTATCAAACTGGTCTTATGAAATATGGCTGGATTGGAACGTTACTGGGATGTGTACCTGTAATACTTGCCACTCCTGTTCCTATGGATACAGATTCAAGAATTGTATATGATTTAATGTTTATTTCTCTCGTTCTTATCAACGGACTCTTCTTATTTCTTATGTACTGGTTGGAAAATCGAAGTACAAAAGTAATTTCTTCTAAAACAGAAGAAAATATTGCTTATACGAAAATTGAGGTTTGTGAGTGGAGTAAATTATTGAACCAATTGATATGGCTTACTTCTATTTATAGTATTTGTTTGTTTGGTGTTCTTATTTATGAAGATTTGTTTTGGGGACTCACACTTAGTTCTATTTTGTATTGTGTACTCCTTTGCTACTGTATGATTGGTTCTCTACTAAGAATACGAGATCAACAAAACCATTTTCAAGTTTCTGCACCATATTCTGTGGACGATGATAGATACTGGATTTTAGGAATGTTTTACTATAATAAAAATGACTCTCATTTTATGGTAAGTAGACGTGATGGCTTAGGATTTACTATTAATTTTGCCAAAACAAGTGGAAAATTTTTATCTATTGTTATGTTAATCATTATATTAGGAAGTACCATTGGCTGTTCTATTTGGGTATTAATGGAAGGAATCTATCGACCAACAATTACTTTGGAACAAAATAATGTTGTGGCTACTCATATTTCCCAAGAGTATGAAATTCCTATTGCTTCCATAGAAGAAGTATCCCTGTTAGATGCCTTACCAAAAGCAAGGAAAGATATTGGTAGTGCAATGGATGAATTATATAAAGGAAAGTTTAGAATTTCTGGAATGGGACGATGCAATGTTCTATTAAATCCTACTACTCATGCATATATTGTCATTGAAACTACAGACGGAACTTGCTATATTTTAAATGAAGATTCTATGAGTGACACACTTAGTATTTATTATGAGTTGGAAGAAATGGTGGAATAATATAACAATGTCCCCTACCCTTAGAATATTCTAAGAGTAGGGGACATTTATGTAGGAAGATTTCCTATCTGCTGCTTATAATCATTATATCTACTTGTTATCAGTTTCTCGTGCAATTATC
This sequence comes from uncultured Lachnospiraceae bacterium, assembly GCA_904395845.1. Taxonomy (GTDB): domain Bacteria; phylum Bacillota; class Clostridia; order Lachnospirales; family Lachnospiraceae; genus Fimimorpha. The sequence continues at coordinate 3,351 of CAJFOH010000053.1, read as the reverse complement.
CATTCGCTTGTTCTATCTGTACTTCCTTTGCTAATTCTTGTACTTCTTCCAAAGTCAACTTAGAACATTTCGCTATTTGTTCATAAGACAAAATACCAATTTTTAAAATCCCTTTTGCTAACTCCCGACGCTCATTAAAAATGGTTTCTTCCTGTATTTCTTTCTTAAACTCGTCCATCACTCTACCCATGGTACTCACTCCTTTCTCGCTATTTTTAAAATATCTTACTCGCGTTGCTAGTTGTTCATAATGGATATCTTCTGGATTTGTGCAAGCAAAATCTTTCATTAATAAACCTAATGGACTATCATCTCGATATTCACCATTGACATATATAATGTTAGTACCATCTTCAAACACTTCATTTACTTCTTGAATCTTCCGTTTGATGTGATAAATTGGTTTGCCATAACCGAATATGTCTTTTTCCGTAATAAAAATCACATAGGTTTCTAGTAGTTTCTCATAGGCATCTCCTGGTTTCGTAATGTTAGCATCAAGTAAACTACTATGATACCTTGCTCTCTTTGCATGAGCACCCTTATCACTACGTTGAATCTCTATGTTGTATTTCTTACCATTGTTATCTGTCGCATAAATATCAAGTATAATTGATCTCCCTTGCAGGTTTTTGATTTTATGTTGTGTATGTACTTTTTCAATGATTAAATCTTTTCGATTTAACACAATATTAACTACTAACTGGGTACATTCAATGTTATCTTCAAAACACTTAGACATAAAATCATCATCCATTAGGCAATATTGCTTTATCTTTTCAAAATATTTTGCGTTTAACTAATTATCTCTCATCATAATACCTCATTCATTTGCAACGCATCATGCCTAATAATTACATTTTATCATGTATATCGGCTATATTCAAGATAATAGGTGCTACAAAATGAAGAAATCCACACTAACAAGATGATTCACTTGCTAGTATGGACTACAACTCTCCTATTCCTAATTTAATTCTCCAATTCTTGTAATTCCAACATAAATTTGGCTAATCTTATACCATGTTGGAAAGTCAATAATACCCGTTTGTGGTAAACCAAAAATACTTTGAAACTCCATTACAGCCTCTCTTGTTGCCTCATCAAACGTTCCTGATGGAGTTACTGGAGGAATCGCTGTGTATATGGTAGATATTGTATATAATTGCTCTTGAATTTGTCTTACCTTTTGCCCTGTACTTCCAACAGTTAAATCTTGCCCTGGCCAAGAAGCTGGTATTCCTGCAATCTCCTCTGCCGTATTAATATACATATCATCTCCATAAAAATAGCGAAGAATTTCAATAGGGCTATACCCCCTATCACCCAAGTCTTTTGACCCCCACTGTGTCATCCAATTTGGACAGGTTACTTGCCTTCCGTCACAATACTGGGTTAAAATTGGCTGTCTTACATTTGGTCTTGATAAGTATTGATCAAAAATTTCATCTACAATGAGTGAAATATTTTCATAAATATTTCTTCCATAAATCCACTTATGGTCATAAGCAGTAGATGAGGTTATGGTAAAATCATACCCTTTGTTTCGATACCATTCTGTATAAACTCGATTTAACGTAAAGGACATAATGGCTAGTACATTAGCTACAATGGTACTTTCTGACCATGTAGCATAGATTTCACTAGAAGCCACATTTTTAATATAATCTCGATAAGGCACAAAATAATTGTTTGCTGATGCATTATTTGGCGCACCATCATGAACAACAATGGTTTGTGGTACAACTACTCGGCTAAGAACAATTTCTCCACTTTGATTGGTAGGCTTTATTTCATCTTCTGCAATCTTTGGTGGATATTGTCCATATAATGTATGATCTGGAATCGTAATCATATCTTGCCCAGGTCCTTCTGCTAATGGACGTAACCGAATGTTTTGTAAGGCTGTTACATCTGGCAATACTTCTGTTCCATCTACCTGAAATGGTTCATATCCTTCTGCCTCTACACGAACATTATATTCTGAATATGGTCTTGGTTCTCCTGGCTCTTGACTAAATTCAAGGGGTGGTGTGTTTAGCTCAATGGTTTCTGTTTGCCCTGTACTATCTGTTTGCAATTCTTCTCTCATTCGCCCTGCATCATCTGTATAAGTAATAATTACTTTTGCATTTTGAATTGGATAGTTATTTTCTGCAGATACTACATCCACCTTTAATTTGCCTTTGTAATCTCCATTTGCTTGACTTGCTCTTAAAATAGTTCTCACCTCTTATTTCAACTATTCTAACTATATGCAAGTAAGTGTGGAAACGTTCCTAAATATTTTTTTAAATTTCTTACATATTTCCTATAAAGTTATGGGAAAACTTCCTGTAAAACTTGTCTATCTTTCTATTATACTTCTGCAATGACGCAACAATTTCCGTTATCTATTTTTTCTGCTAATCCATTCATAATAATTAACTTTTTATCATAATCTAAATGGAAGTAAGTAAGTGTATTGCTATCTTGATTAATTGATACAATGTGTTTTTCATCTGGGAAAATTGCCATATCCTTTGGGTAATCTCCACTTACTGGCAATACTGCTTGTTGTGTTAATAATCCACTTTGCTCATCTCTTTTAAAAATACCTACGGAGTTATCTCCTGCATTGGTACAAAATACGTGTTTTTCATCTGGTGAAAAACGTAATGCACAAGCAGCAGATAATGTATCACACTTTTTGCCAACTGTTGATATTTTTTGTAATAATTCAAATCTTGGTTGTGTTTCATCATATTCATAACTATACACACTAATATAATTTTTAAGCTCAGAAATTAAGTATAAAAATCTTCCATCACTACTAAAGCGTAAATGTCTTGGCGCAGAATTTAATTCACAGTGAATAATATCTACCAAACGTACACTTCCATCGCTAGAGTCAAAGCGATATACTTTTACTTGGTCAATTCCTAGGTCAACCATACATAAATAGTTGTTATCTTTTGTAAATTGAACACAGCTAATATGTGGTCTAAAGTTCCTCTCTGCTACACTTCCTACGCCTCTATCAAATACTTCTTCTGTAATTTCTCCCACAGAACCATCTTCATTTAAACGCAATACTGTCATCTTTCCGTCATGATAACCTGCAGTTACTAAATACTTATCTTCCATATCTGTTGTAACAAAACAACCTCTCATTCCTTTAATAGAAGCAGTATTTAAGTGCTTTAAATCCCCATTTTTTAATATTTCAAAAGAAGCAACACCTTCATCTACAATGCTATATAAAAATTTGTTATTATGAGATACTGTTAAATAAGAAGAATTATTTACCTCAATTTCCTTTCTTTTATGAAAACGCCCAATCTGTGTATCTACGTCAAACACTGTAATCCC
>CAJFOH010000052.1 GCA_904395845.1 uncultured Lachnospiraceae bacterium | reverse complement strand
GCAAATGAAGAAAAATCTTGATGTGTTAACCTTATCAGCAACACCAATTCCCCGTACCCTTCATATGAGCCTAATTGGTGTGCGTGATATGAGCGTACTAGAAGAAGCACCTCATGAGCGCCAGCCAATTCAAACCTACGTTATGGAACATAATTTTGAAATGGTGAGAGAAGCCATTAATCGTGAGCTTGCAAGAGATGGGCAAGTGTATTATGTGTATAATCAAGTAAAAGACATTGAAGAAATGACCAATCAAATTGCAAAATTAGTGCCAGAAGCCAATGTTGCATTTGCTCATGGACAGATGAGTGAGAGAGAATTAGAAACTATAATGCTTGATTTTATTAATGGAGAAATTGATGTATTAGTGTCTACAACTATTATTGAAACAGGTATTGATATATCAAATGTCAATACAATCATTATTCATGATGCAGACCGTTTTGGACTTTCACAACTGTATCAGCTTAGAGGTCGTGTAGGTCGTTCAAATAGAACTTCTTATGCTTTTATTATGTATAAAAGAGGAAAAATATTAAAAGAAGAGGCAGAAAAGCGATTACAAGCAATACGAGAGTTTACAGAATTAGGTTCTGGAATAAAAATTGCCCTGAGAGATTTGGAAATTCGAGGAGCTGGAAATCTTTTAGGAGAACGTCAACATGGTCATATGGAAGCAGTAGGATATGATTTATACTGTAAAATGTTAAATGAAGCAGTTCGTCTATTAAAAGGAGAAAAAACAGAAGAAGAAGCTTTTGATACAACCATTGATTTAAATATTGACGCATTTATTCCAGCTACTTATATTAAAAATGAATATTTAAAATTAGATATGTATAAGAGAATTGCAACCATAGAAACAGAAGAAGAGTATATGGATATGCAAGACGAATTAATTGACCGTTTTGGAGATATTCCAAAACCAGTAGAAAATCTGCTTACCATTTCTATTTTAAGGAGTCTTGCCCATAGTGCTAAGGTAACAGAAGTAAAAGGGAATAAGCAAGAAATTAAAATTTATATGTATCAAAATGCAAATGTGGATACAGACAAATTGGTACAATTAATTAATAAATATAGAAACGACCTACGTTTTGTGCCAGGAGCAGTGCCATTCTTTGTATATAATGACAAAAAAACAAAGAATAAGGATGTGGAAAATATACTAAATTCTGTGAAAACCTTACTAAATGAGATAAAATTGTTGCTTGTTTCCTAGAAAAGTAATATAATAGTTCATACGGAGTATTGAATATTAGGAGGAGAACATGAAATTTAAGTCAAAGAAAATTCTTGTCCTAACTGTTATTATGAGTATTTTTACAGGAATAATAGCAGGGTGTACAAGAAGTAGTTCAACCGATCCGTCTACAACAGTTGTAGCAACTTACGGTGATGAAAAGTTATACTTAGATGAAGCCAAATTCTTTGCTAAATTAAGTCAATATTCTTATGAAGCAAGTTTTGGTGTTAGTCAAGAATTTTGGTCATATAAATTTTCAGGTGATATCACATGGGAGGAAAGTGTAAAGCAAGATGTTATGAAACGAATCTTGCAAACAAAAATTTTGTGTGACCAAGCAAATAAGGATGGAATTGTTTTAACAGAAGAAGAAAAAGAGTTAGTAAAAAAACAAGTAAAGTCCTTTTTAGAAGATGAACATATGGTATCAGTAACAGGAGCAAATGAAACATTGCTTGAAAAAGTTTACACAGAAAATGCCATAGCAAACAAAGTGTATGCAAGTTTAATTGCAGACGTAGATACCAATGTTAATGAAGACGATTTTAAAAGAAAGAAAATCGACTACCTTCATGTAACTGAAGATGATAACAGTGACACAGATGAAAGTGCTGAAGTAGAAAAGATGAAAACTGCTTTAGAAGAAGGAAAAAGTGTATCTGACATTGCAAGTGAATATGAAGACACCAGTTATAAAGTGGAAAAGGCTAGTAGCGTAGCATTTGGTGAATCCGATGAAGAAGGCTATGTAGCAGAAGCATGGAAAATGGTTACAGATGAAGTAAAAGTCATTGCAGTAGAAGGCGATGGTTGGTATGTTGTAAAATGTATTAGTGATGATGACAAAGAAGCTAGGGAAGCAGCCATTGAAGAGGAAATTCAATCCAGAGAAGATAAAATGTTCCAAGAAAAATATGAACAAATAAAAGCAAATGGAAAAGAATTTACAGTAGATGAAAAGGTTTGGGCGACTATTACATTTAAAGAAGCTGCCTATGTAGAAACATCTACAAAAGCAGAAACTAGTACAGAAGAAGAATCTAAAACGTTAGAAGAAAGTTCTAGTGAAGAATCATCACAAGAAGAGTCTTCTTTAGAGGAACAATCTACACAACAATAAGTAAGAAAGTGTTTGTTACAATATGTAACAAGCACTTTTTTATTTCTTAAAAAAAGTTGAATAAATTCCATAGATTTACCAATACTAACAAAACAGGAAGTTGATGGTAATAAAATTACTTAAATGTGAAAAAATCTATTGGAGGAAACAATAACAATGAAAGCAACAGGAATAGTAAGAAGAATTGATGATTTAGGTAGAGTAGTAATTCCTAAGGAAATTAGAAAAACATTACGACTAAGAGAAGGGACACCATTAGAAATTTTTACAGATAGAGAGGGTGAAATTATTTTTAAGAAATACTCTCCAATGGCAGAATTAGGTGCATTTTCTAAGCAATATGCAGAGGCACTTAGTTATTCTCTTGGTCATATTGTTTGTATTACAGATAGAGATCAAATTATATCCGTAGCAGGTAGTCAAAAAAAGGAATTATTAGGAAAACAAATTAGCAAAGTGTTAGAACAAAAAATTAATAATAGAGAATCTGTATATTATCCAAATGTAGATAAAGAAAAAATCCCATTGTATCTAGGAGAAGAAAGCTCTTATACAACCATGATTATGCAGCCAATTATATCAGAAGGTGATGCTATTGGCTCTGTAATTATTTGTTCTAAGGAAGAAAAGGCGAAGTTTTCGCCAGTGGAAGAAAAGGCAGTTAGTTGCGCCGTTGCTTTTTTAGGAAGGCAGATGGAGGGCTAAAACTGACATAGGAGAATTAAAAAATAGTCTTAAAAGCTAGAAAAATCCTTGACAAAACAGAATGTAACGTTTATAACTAATTTGATACTTATCCAAGGTAAAGAGATGAGTTTATATATAATAGCTGACCATACATCAAATTTATATACTTGGGGAATAAAAGTTTCCTAGAATGTATAAATTGATATAAGTGGAAGGATATAAAATATTAGGAGGAATTATCATGAATAAGAAAGAATTAGTTGTTGCAATGGCTGAAAAGAGCGAAATGTCTAAGAAGGACGTTGAAAAGGCATTACAAGCATTTACAGATGTTGTTTCTGAACAATTACAAAAGGGAGAAAAAATCCAATTAGTAGGTTTTGGTACATTTGAAGTATCTGAAAGAGCAGCTAGAACAGGAAGAAATCCAAAGAGCGGAGAAGAAATGACAATTCCAGCTTCTAAGGCACCTAAGTTTAAGGCTGGTAAGGCTTTAAAAGACTTAGTAAACGCTTAATTTACGTTTATGAGATTAGATAAATATTTAAAAGTTTCTCGCTTAATTAAACGAAGAACCATTGCCAATGAAGCATGTGATGCAGGAAGAGTAATGGTAAATGGTAAAGTAGCAAAAGCATCTGTGGATGTAAAAGTTGGTGATGTAATAGAAATTGCATTTGGAACTAAGTCTGTAAAAGTAGAAGTATTAGACGTACAAGATACAAGTAAAAAAGATGAAGCAAAAGAGCTTTACAAATATCTTTAAGTTTAATTAGGAAAGAAACTAGAAAATAGGTCTAAAGATATATCCCTTCTAATATACTTATATAGAGTATATTAGGAGGTTTTTTTATGGAGGAGAGAGTTCAATCAAACCCACAAGCAAAAAGAAATCATAGCATTGTTTTAAATATGAGAAATATATGTAATATTACTGGAGTTCTTGATGTAATTTCCTTTGATGAGGACGAGGTAATTCTAGAAACAGTTGAAGGTGTAATTACAATCAAAGGAAAAGAGCTTCATGTAAGTCGTTTAACGTTAGAAAAAGGAGAGCTTGATATTGATGGGGTTTTTCATAGCTTTAGTTATAAAGATGGGGATTCCTATCATAAACCAAATGAATCATTATTAAAAAGGTTGTTGCGTTAATATGGGAGGAGTAATAGCGTGGGAGCTACAATTTGTATGGATATCTCTTTGTCTAGGACTGATATTGCGTGGAATATATGATGGAGTTCTCATTATAAGACGACTAATAAAACATTCTAATCTTGTTGTGGGATTTGAGGATTTTATCTTTTGGATGATTTGTTGCTATCAAGTATTTAAGCTTATGTATCAACAAAACAGTGGAACAATCCGAGGATTTGCCTGCGTTGGAGTATTTGTAGGTATGGCAGTGTATCATTTTGGTCCAAGTAGCTATATAGTACCATTCATTAGTAGTCTATTAATAAAAATAGGAACTATCTTAGGAATACCTATAAAATTCATGAAAAAACCCTTGCAAATAGTAATAAAAAAAGCTAAAATGAAAAGTAAGAAATTGGAAAAAGGAAGTGAAAGCAACAGTGGCAAGACGTAGAAGAAATAATAAACGATATGTATTTATATTAGGCATAGCTGTTGTCTTGGCAGTAGTGGCTTTCGTAAGGGGAGCACAGCTTCAGGCAAAAGCAGTTGAATATGAAAAGCAAATTGTGCATATGCAAGAAAAACTAGAAGAAGAGCAAACTAGAACAGACAAACTAGAAGAACAAAAAAGATATGTTCAAACAAAAGAGTTTATCGAACAATATGCAAAAGAAAAATTAGGTCTTATTTATGAAGATGAAATCATTTTTGAAGGCAAATAGTAGGCAAGTATCAAATGGGTACTTGTCTTTTTTTATGCACAAGTTATGAAGTTCTTAAAGAGTTTCACCTCCATAGAATCGTGATAATCCGTCTTCTATGCCATAAAATGTCAAAAACTTTTTTAAATTTATAGACCAGCTTTGACAGACATTTTATAAAAAAGTTTTTATACTAATTGGGAATTAAATATCGCAGGAGGATTTTCAATGAAGAAAAGGGAAAAAAGAAAGATAGCATACATAATCGTAGGAGGAATTTCTCTAATCACATTGTTTTTAGAGTTAATGCAAAATACACATGCTACTTATGGTTTGGTAGAGATAATATTTTTATTTGGAGTGTTATTGGGTGGATATAAATATGGGCAAGGAACAGGCGCAGTGTTAGGAACAGGAGCAGGAATTTTACTAACGTTATGGAATCAAAATATGGGGGCACTTGGAATGTTAGCTGTAATGGGAGTTATGGCAGGTAGTTTTCGCCAATTAGGGAAAATGGCTACGGTGATTGCTTATATATCAGCAGGGATTGGAGTAGGTGTATTATATTCACCAGAATTATTACAAATATTAATAATAGAGTTTTTTATGAGTAGTCTTATGTTTCTTTTAATGCCAGAAAAATTTTTAGCTATGGAACTAGGAACAATGAAATCATCAGTCATAGTAACAAAGCAAGAGCCAGAAGTGGTAGATGGAGTAATAGGAAAGCGATTTTTAAGAATGGGCGATTCTTTTTTGGCACTTGGAAATGCCTTTTTAGAATATAAGCCAGCGGTAGCAGGTGTATTTGATGTTTCTAATGAGCAACAAGTAGAAGAATGGAAGCATCGATATATAGAGAGTAGGCAGGTAATGGCAAAACAATATGTAGAGTTATCGCAACTAATGCATACGTTTCAGCAGGAAATGAAACAAACAGTAGATGTAACAAAACAAGTAGAGTCTTTAATTAAAAAGCGATTAAAAGAAACATCAATTTGCGTAGAGCAAATGTTTATGATAGAGGGGGAGAATAAAAGAAGGGAAGCCATTCTTACACTTCATACAGAAAATGGTAATTGTGTTACGGCAAAAGAAATAGCCAATATAATAGGAGAGATACTACATTGTTCCTTTCGTCCCTCTATGGAAAGTAGGCCAGTAGTAACAACAAATAGTTCTGTTATTCGATTAGAAGAAGAGCCACCTTATGTTATGTTATATGGTGTAGCAAGGGCATCAAAAGAAAAAGGGGTGGTTTCAGGAGATAATTTTTCCTATACCTATCTTCCAAAAGGAAAAGTAATGTTAGGGTTATGTGATGGTATGGGTTCTGGACAACAGGCATATGAAGAAAGCAAAAGTGCCATTGAATTAACAGAGCAACTACTAGATTCAGGATTTCAACCACAGACTGTAGTAAAAATTGTACATAATGCATTGGTGCTACAAAAAGAAGAACTACACCCATTGGCTCTTGATTTGGCAGTTATTGACTTATACACAGGAATTTGTGAGGTAATAAAGTCAGGTGCAACAGTAACTTTAATTAAAAAAGAAGAAGAAATAAAATGTTTAGAAGCAGAGGCACTTCCAATGGGATTTCTACCAGAAATAGAGCCAAAGCAAATGTTATATAAATTAAAGGACGGAGATATTATAATAATGGTAACTGATGGAGTGATTGAATCCTTTTTGGGAGAGGATAAAGAAGATAGCTTTAAACGGTTTTGCTCACGTTTAAAAGGAAGTAACCCTAAAGATATTGCAAATAAAATTTTATTAACGGCAATGTCTAGGCAAAATGGTGTTATTCGAGATGATATGACTGTTTTAGTAGCAGGAATATGGAAAAAATAGTATAATATATAGTAACAATGCAAAGTATAGAATGCAAAGCATAGCAAAGCATAGCAATGCATAGCATTTTAATATCAGTTGATTACGGAATGAGGAAAGGATTATGAGTGAAAGTACAAGTTATGCTTCCTTTATAAATAAAGTTACTGCTTATGCAGAAAAACACCAATTAATAAAGAAAGAGAGCCATATTGTTGTAGGATTATCAGGAGGAGTAGATTCTGTTTGTTTATTTTTTGTTTGTATGAATTGGATGCAAAGGAAAAAAATAAAAAACGTTAGTGTAGTGCATATTAATCATATGCTTCGAGGACAAGATGCCATAGAGGATAAACAGTTTGTAATGGGGCTTTGCCATAAATATAACGTGGCGTGTCACTGGTTTGATGAAAATATAAAAGACATATCAAAACGAGAAAAACTTTCATTGGAAGAAGCTGGTAGAAAGGTTCGATATGAAAAGTTTTTAGAAGTGCTAAAAAAGGTAGAAGGAACGCAAATAGCAGTAGCACACCACAAAAATGACAATGAAGAAACCATACTGTTAAATTTATTGCGTGGCGGAACAGTAAAAGGATTGCGAGGCATACAGGCAAAGAGAGGGAATATTATTCGCCCTCTTCTTTGTGTGGAAAAAGAAGAAATAGAAGCTTTTGTAAAGCAGTTAGATATTGTGTGGAAAGAAGATTACACAAACAAAGAAGATATTTATACGAGGAATAAACTGCGTTTAAATATTCTTCCCATGCTAAAAAAAGAAATAAATCCAAATTTAACAGATACGTTAGTAGAAAATGGACAGCTATTGGGGGAAATTCATGATTTTTTAACGAAATTGGCAAAGGAATTTTTAGAGAAATATAGTCATTATAAAAGTGATAACATAGAGCAAAGAAAAGTAAGCGAAAACAATAGTACTTATAGAAATAGTGTACTGGAAATAGACTTAGCACCATTAAAAGAATTAGATGTTGCAGTGGCTCGATATGTTTTATTAGAAAGCTTGGAGCAAATAGGAGCAGGGAGAAAGGATATTACAAAAAAGCACATTGATTCTTTATTGCATTTGATTTCTTCTCAAGTAGGAAAAAAGGTAGATTTGCCCTATCATATAGAGGCGAAAGTTTCCTATCAATCCTTAATCTTTAAAGAGAAAGGAAAAGAACAGGAAAAAATAAGTGAAACAAAAAAATTTGAAATGAAATGTAGTATTTTTCCTTATGAAGTAGGAAAAAAAATACAAGAAAGTACCTATACGAAATGGTTTGATTATGATACAATCAATGGTGCAATAACGCTTAGAACAAGACAAAAGGGAGATATGATTCAGGTATTGAAAAATCATGGAGAAAAGAAATTAAAAGATTTCTTTATTAACGAAAAAATACCAAAAGAAGAACGAGATCATATTTTATTAGTTGCCAATGGAAACTCTATTTTATGGGTAGTAGGGCATCGCCTAAGCGAAGCTTACAAAGTAAGCCAGCATACAAAAACCATTTTACAAATAGAATTAATTGAAGGAGGAAATAAAAATGGCAGATAACATTCGTATTTTACTATCAGAAGAAGAGGTAGATGCAAAGGTAAGAGAAATTGGAGAGAAAATTAGTAGGGATTATGAAGGCAAAGAAGTTCACCTAATTTGTATCCTAAAAGGTGGCGTATTCTTTATGTGCGAATTAGCAAAACGAATCACAGTTCCAGTTTCTATGGACTTTATGTCTGTGTCTAGCTATGGAGATGGAACAGAATCAAGTGGTATTGTAAAGATTATTAAGGATTTAGATGATAGCATTGAAGGAAAAGATGTTATTATCGTAGAAGATATTATTGACTCAGGAAGAACATTAAATTACTTAGTGGAAATCTTGAAAAAGAGAAATCCTAACAGTATTAAGTTATGTACATTACTTGATAAGCCAGAGCGTAGAGTAAAGAAAGAAGTGACTGTTGATTATTATGGATTTGAAATTCCAGATGCCTTTGTAGTAGGTTATGGACTTGATTATGCACAAAAATATCGTAATTTACCATATATTGGAATTGTAGAACAATAGGGAGGAAGCTCATTGAAAAAGCAAGGAAAAGGAATCGGATTTTATATCACGCTAATATTTATGTTGCTTTTAATCCTTTCATTATGGGATATGAAGGATATGTTAGGTAACAATTATGCGTACAATGACTATAAAGCAGCAGTAGACGCTGGACTAGTGGAAAGCGCCACCATTTCCCAAAATGCCACAGTACCAAGTGGAAAAATCAACTTGAATTTAAAAGATGGGAAAGTAGTTAGTGTGGCAGTTCCAGATGTCAATGAAGAGGGTGATTATTTAGTAAGTAAAAATGTAACCATTCGTTATTATGATGTGCCAAAGGAAAATTACTTATTAAAGACCATTTTGCCAATGATAATTATTTTTGGCGGATGTTTTGTAATCTTTATTGTAGTGACAGGGCGAGCACAAGCAGGTGGCGGCGGTGGAAACTCCATGATGAACTTTGGGAAAAGCCGTGCCAGACTACAAAAAGATGATGTATCAAAAATTACCTTTAGAAATGTTGCAGGGTTAGACGAAGAAAAAGAAGAATTAAAAGAAGTAGTAGACTTTTTAAAAGACCCAATAAAATACACAAACTTAGGTGCAAGAATACCAAAAGGTATTTTACTTGTAGGACCACCAGGAACAGGAAAAACATTGTTAGCAAAGGCCATTGCAGGAGAGGCAGGAGTACCTTTCTTTAGTATTTCTGGTTCTGACTTTGTAGAAATGTTTGTCGGTGTAGGGGCTTCAAGAGTAAGAGATTTATTCGAGCAGGCAAAGAGAAATGCTCCATGTATTGTATTTATTGATGAAATTGATGCTGTGGCAAGACAAAGAGGAACTGGAATGGGTGGTGGTCATGATGAAAGAGAGCAAACCTTAAACCAAATGCTTGTAGAAATGGACGGCTTTGGTGTTAATGAGGGAATTATCGTAATGGCTGCTACAAATCGTGTAGATATTTTAGACCCTGCTATTTTGCGTCCAGGTAGATTTGACCGCAAGGTAGGAGTAGGTCGTCCTGATGTAAAGGGAAGAAAAGAGATTTTACAAGTGCATGCAAAAAATAAGCCATTATCAGAAGACGTAGATTTACAACGATTGGCTCAAACAACATCAGGGTTTACAGGTGCTGACTTAGAAAACCTTTTAAATGAAGCAGCGATTCATGCAGCCAAAGAAAAGAAACCATTTATTGAACAAATGGATATTGAGCAAGCATTTATTAAAGTTGGAATTGGTGCAGAAAAGCGTTCAAGGGTAATTACAGAAAAAGAACGAAAAATTACTGCATATCATGAGGCAGGCCATGCAATCTTATTCCATGTGTTGCCAGATGTTGGACCAGTACATACAATATCCATTATTCCAACTGGAATGGGAGCAGCAGGTTATACCATGCCACTTCCAGAAAATGACCAAATGTTTAATACAAAAGGAAAAATGTTACAAGACATTATGGTCTCTCTTGGTGGAAGAATAGCAGAGGAACTTATTTTTGACGATATTACAACAGGGGCATCTCAAGATATTAAGCAAGCAACTGCTGTTGCTCGTGCTATGGTAACAAAGTATGGAATGTCAGAACGTTTAGGTCTTATTCATTATGGAAGTGATAATGAAGAAGTGTTTGTAGGTAGAGATATGAATCAAACACGAGGATATGGAGAGGAAATTGCCCAAGCTATTGATGAAGAAGTAAAGCGTATTGTTGATGAATGTTATAAACAAGCAAAGGAAATTGTTTTAGAACATATGGATGTGCTTCATACTTGTGCAAATACCCTACTTCAAAAGGAAAAGATTCAAACAAAGGAATTTGAGGCAATGTTCCAGTAAAAAATTAGGATTGCAAAAGAAATGGTGAAAAAATGCACAAAAAAAACTTTGAAAAAAATGTAACTTTGTGCACACTTATGGCGGTATAATTGCTATAATAATACACGTAAACCCCCCCAATACATTGTATAGTTTTTTGTTACACCCCATAAGAAATGAAATACCTTCTCCAGAAAAGGGCAGCTCGAAAGAGTCTGTCCTTTTCTATTTGTATTTTTTACTTGTAAGCAAAGAAAATATCGTATAAAATAAAGAAAAGGTGTTAGAGAAAAGAGGGTAAATAACGATGGAGCAAAAAGCAATTAACCAAGAAGCATTGTTTTGTGATGAAACAGAACAGTTTCGTATTCCAGTTGAACCAAAAGTAGGAGAACGTGTTACCTTTTATTTTCGTACTGGAAAAAATGATGTGGACGAAGTGTATTTAAAGGCAGGTAAAACAGAAGTGAAAATGGAAAAGGCAGAAACAACTACTTATTTTGACTATTATAAGTGTAGTCTTAGTGGTAGAGAAGACGCCTGCTATTATTGTTTTGAATTAAGAAAAGGGGAAAGTACCTTTTTTTACAATAAATATGGTTGTATTACCGATGAAAGTGATGGAGTACCTTTTTGTTTTATACCAGGGTTTCAAACGCCAGATTGGGCAAAAGGTGCAGTTATGTATCAAATATTTGTAGACCGTTTCTATAATGGGAATACAGATAATGATATATTAGATAAAGAATATTCTTATATGGGAAAACATTCAGTAAGGGTAGAAAACTGGGAGAAAGTTCCAGATTTACTAGATGTGGGATGTTTTTATGGTGGGGACTTACAAGGAGTTGAAAAGAAGCTAGATTATTTAAAATGGTTAGGAGTGGATGTAATTTATTTTAATCCTATTTTTGTATCCCCGTCTAATCACAAATATGATAGTCAAGACTATGATTATGTAGATCCTCATTTTGCAGTAATACAGGCAGATGAAGGAGAGCTATTAGAAGATGGTTGTCATGATAATACAAAGGCAACAAAGTACATTAAACGTGTGACAAGTAAAAAAAATTTAGAAGCAAGTAATGAATATTTTCAGGCATTGGTTAAAAAAATGCATGAAAAAGGTATGAAAGTTATTTTAGATGGCGTATTTAATCATTGTGGCTCTTATAATAAATGGATGGATGGGGAGCGAGTGTATGAAAAAGAAGAGGGATACGAAAAAGGCGCATATATTAGCGCAGATAGCCCTTATAGAGGTTTCTTCCATTTTTATTCAGACCATTGGCCATATAATTCCGATTATGAGGGATGGTGGGGCTATGGAACACTTCCAAAAATCAATTATGAGAAATCAAAAGAAGTAGAAGAATATATTTTAAACATAGGAAAAAAATGGGTATCAAAGCCGTTTGCCATTGATGGTTGGCGTTTGGATGTAGCCGCTGATTTAGGACGTAGTAGAAGGTATAATCATAGATTCTGGAGAAAATTTCGCAAGGTAGTTAAGGAAGAAAATGAGAATGCAATTATTTTGGCAGAACATTATGGAGATCCTAGCTCTTGGTTACAAGGAGATCAGTGGGATACAGTAATGAATTATGATGCTTTTATGGAGCCAGTTACTTGGTTTTTGACAGGGTTAGAAAAGCATAGCGATAATAGACAAGACAATTTATATGGGAATGGCCATTGGTTTTTTAATCAAATGACTTATCATATGAGTCGTATGCATTATCCGTCATTATATGTTGCCATGAACCAATTATCCAACCATGATCATTCTAGATTTCTTACTAGAACCAATAGACAAGTAGGAAGGTTAGAAAGTCGTGGAGAATTTGCAGCAGGGGAAGGAATCAGAAAAGATGTTATGCGTCTTGCTGTTATGATACAAATGACTTGGCCAGGAGCTCCAACTCTTTATTATGGAGATGAAGTAGGTCAGGTAGGTTGGACTGACCCAGATAGTAGAAGAACGTATCCTTGGGGAAGAGAAGACTTTGAGTTGCTAGAATTTCACCGCTATATGATAAAAATTCATAAACAGTATTCTTGTTTTATGAAAGGTTCGTATAAGCCATTGTTGGCAACTGATCATTTTATCTGTTATGGTAGATTTGATAGGCATACAAAGGCTATTATAATTATTAATAATAGTTGGATGGAGAGAACGGTGACCATTCCAGTTTGGGAAGTGGGTATAGAAGATGGAGTAGTTAATCGTGTTATGGAGTCCACAGAGTTTGGGTATAATGTAGGACAGTTAACATATCCTTTAGAACAAGGACAGCTAACAATAACAGTAAAAGGTCATAGTGGCATGGTTCTTATCCAAGAAAGAGAATGGGCAAAATAGGCTAGAAAAACAAAAAAATATGAAAAATTTAAATTTTTTTAAAAAGTACTTGCATTTATTGGGACAATGTGTTATTATCATATAGGTGATTAACACAAGGATGGATTCCCGAGTGGCCAAAGGGGGCAGACTGTAAATCTGTTGTCAACGACTTCGAAGGTTCGAATCCTTCTCCATCCAGTTTGCCGGCGTGGCGGAACAGGCAGACGCACAGGACTTAAAATCCTGCGGGACTTATACTCCCGTACCGGTTCGATTCCGGTCGCCGGCATGATATGAAAGAGAGTGTCACACTAAGTACTTAGTTTAGTGGACGCTCTCTTTTTTGATCGTTTGAAATATATACTTCCTTTACAAAAGCTAACGTATAATATAATTTATTCAATGGCAATAACTCAAAGAAAATTTTTACAATTTTGGTACAAAAAGCCCACTCCTTTAAGGGCTATAACAAGATAGTTAATAAAAAAGCTTTAGTATATTTTGGATATTCTTTAGGGTTGATAAAAATAATAAAAGTGTATGGAGGTAACAATGAGAAAGTTTAGTAAAATGTTTGTGCTTTTGGCAGTTTTGATTACTGTTGTTATGTGTGCTATTGTGGGCGTGAATTATGGCAAAATGGTTTGGGGTATTGAAAATGCTGGCTATAGTGCACCATCGGTTGTATCGTTTATTTGGGCAATTCCTTTTGTCATTGCCATTGTAGCTTGTCTTGTTTTTTCAGTTTTTATGAGGAAGAAAGATAAGTGAAAAAAGATGCTGCCACACCTACGATTTATTAATTGTTGCTGCGGCAACTCCCTTTTTACATTTTACATAATTCGGTATAAGGCGAAAGTTATTTTTAGAGATAAGAAAACAGACCTCCAGTTAGATTTTAGTCTAATTTTTAGAGGTCTGTTTATTTTTTGATAGCAAACTTATATAGTGATTTTTTTATATAATAAATTTATGATATAAATCTTACTTAGCATTTAATGCACACATTGTAATATAGTTATATGGCTTATTAAAATGTGGT
>CAJFOH010000051.1 GCA_904395845.1 uncultured Lachnospiraceae bacterium | reverse complement strand
CTTATATCAGTTTTTTTGAGTTTACACAAAACTTGAAACGGTCTCCTAATAGATATTAATAAACTTACTAACGATTCACCACTTATTTCTCTTTTATGTCCATAATTTCTTTATCTTCATTAATAGCTGAAACTATGATTTCTTTTACTTTATCTGCCTCTTTCTCCCAAGATGTTTTCTTAACAAATTCAAGCCCCTTTTCACGAATAGCTTTTAATTTATCGGGATTATTAAAATAATACTCGATAGTATCCGCAATATCAAGCGGATTATAATCAACTAATACTGCATTATTACTGTTCACCATCCAAGAACTGTTTTCGCCCTTTGAACAAATAGCAACAGATCCACAAGCCATAACTTCTAATGGAACAAGTGATAAGTTTGTGTTTGAAATAACCAAACACATATCACACATGTTATAGCATTCCGCCAACTTTTGCATACTTACCACCCCTAAACTCTTATGTTTAAATGGTATTACATAATCATCCAAATCCCATCCAGCAAAAATAACTTCTACATCTGGCATACGCTTACAAACTTCATATAATGCCAATAACCCTAATTCAAAATCTCTTCTAGGTGTTACTGGTCTAGCATAGAAAAAAATTCTTCTTTTGCTATCTTTCCTAGACACTGGATAATAAACATCCTTTTGATACGAGAACAAAAAGCTATCTGTTCTCATACCATACTCTTTATTTAATTTTTCCTTTAACCAATCTCCTGCAGTAATCCCACGAAAACCAAAGGTATATGTTCTTTCCGCAAATTGATATTCCGATCCGTGAGCATAAAAATAAGGTTCAAAATCCTGGACAAAATAAAATTTAGATATGGTGTTATTAAAGTTCCTAACATAATACGCCGTATCCCAAGAAGTAGCAAATGTTGCATGTGCAAATTTCATATACTTTACATCATAATACAACTCCACCTTAGAATCCAAAATCGGAAAGGCTGTAGCTACAAATATCCTAAGCGTCTTATTATTAAAAAAACGATTGGCTCTAAACAAATATATCCTACTGTGAAATCCTCTTTTTTCCAAATTAGAGATAAACCTAAAAATAGTAGTATGGCCGCCAGAGCCTTCACCCATTTCAGGTATGACCCAATTTAAAATTTTTATCTGATCATTTTTATGTTTCTGATAGGTTTCTTGATTCAAAGAAGTTTGTTTTGTATCCGTAATAAATTCATATAAAGCCAGTGGATCTGCCTTTATTGATACAATATGAAGTTTCTGAAGTGTTCTCCTTAAAACGCCTCCCATACCTTCTCTTTTTAATATCATAGGGATTTTTTTTATCATTTTCAATATTTTATCCATTTCTCATTTCTCCTTTTAAGCATTTCTTTGTTTATATTGTTGAGAAATATGGTAATCTAGCCATTTCCTTCTTCGTTTAGAATATCCCGCATACTTTCCCCCCAAATATCCCCCAACATATCTACTAAAATTCCTACACGCAGAATATTTACTCCAATATATTTTTTCTTTTTTACTTATCTCCAGCGTTCTTATATATCTTACATCATCTAAAGTATGTTTTACAATTTGCAAAGGGATTTTTAACCAGCTTGTCGATATCAAAAAATGATGCAATTTATATAACCCTTTATATTCATCGAAGTAGCGTTGAAAATAAGTTGTTAATTTATAATTATGAGAATGATATACAGGCGCAAATGGACAATATAGTTTTTTATATCCCATTTCTATCATCTTTCTTGCCCATATTTGATCTTCGGCAAAATCCACATCATCATACGGATATTTCTCAAATATATCTCTTCTAACACATGAATTATTATCAGAAAAAAACACCATAAAATGTCTATATGCTTCCTCAGTTTCATATTTTTTTCTATTGGAATCTGTTAGTTGAAAAATTGTATTATCAGTCCCAAAATTTTTAAAATGTTGTGCCAAATCTCTTTGATCAATTATATTACAATCCGGATACGTATAATGAATACCAAATCCTCCAACAATTTCCGGATCCGACTTCATTGCATCAATAAAATTTTGCAACCACATTCGACTCGCAGGCAAAGCATCTTGTGTTATAAAAATGATATACTCTCCAGTTCCTTTGGAAGCGCCAAAATTTCTTGTTTTCCCATGACCAAATTCATGAGAAGGAATTTCATACAATTTACAAGGGTATTTTTTAATAATAGAAATGGTTTCATCATTAGATCCCGAATCAACACAGATGACCTCATATTGGTACACTGTCTCTTGCATATATATACCTTTCAATACTCTATCCAACAATTCCCCACCATTTTTAGTAGGAATTACAATAGTGACATCCATCATCAACCCTTCTTTCTACTAGCGAAACAATTTATACATAAATTTAACAAACAGTAACAAATATGCCACTATTGCTAAAAACACAACAAATGTCTCCACATTAAATCTACGATATTCTAATTTAATTACGCTCGCCTTCTCAATTTCCTGTCCGTTTACAATAAGAGAACTTTCCCCCTCCCCCTTTTCTGTAATGAAAATAGCTATGGCATGATTATCTTCCACTTCCAATGCATTGATTTTTAATGCATATTCCCTTCCTTTACTATTCTCTACTCGCGGGAAATCCAATTCAACTATACCTTGCTTCTGTATGTTACTACTTTCAAAATCAGCATTCTCTGTAGATTTTTCATTTATAACACCTTTTCCTATTACTTTTTCTGACTTCACATCTTCTATAACCCATTGATAATCTCCAATAGCATTGTTCCCTTGCTTTGTCAACTTAATTGTCACTCCTGAAAACCCTTCATCTTCACATCGAAACTTTTGCTCTACCGAAGATTTATTATTCAATGTTTCCGTTGTTTCATAAGTACTGCTACCTATAGATGTATCATATATTGCCCTTGGCCAATTCCCATACGAATATATTACCGCTAATATAACCACAAATAGAATAAGGCCAATTCCTTTTATTTTTTTCATATTTACTTTAACCTTTCTATTCTGATAATTCACCAGCATAATAAGCTTTCTCAAATCTACTTCCAACTTCTGTACTCAAACCATCTTCTCTAACTTGTCCTTTTTCTATCCAGATCGCTCTTCTACATATCTTCTTAACTTGTTCTATGCTATGCGACACAAAAAGAATAGTTGTATCTGATTTCATCATATGCTGAATTCTTTTTTCACACTTTTCCTGAAATCGAAAATCCCCTACTGATAAAACCTCGTCCACAATCAAAATATCTGGCGTTCCTATCGTAGCAATTGCAAACGCTAGTCTAGCAAGCATACCTGACGAAAAGTTTTTTATAGGAACGTCCATAAATTCACTCAATTCCGAAAACTCAACTATTCCATCATAATACTGAGCCATTTGTCTTCGATTATATCCAAGAATAGCACCATTTAAAAAAACATTTTCTCGTGCAGTAAGATCCATATCAAATCCCGCTCCAAGCTCAATCATCGGGGCAATTGTCCCAAATACGGAAACAGAACCACTTGTGGGCTTCAAAACTCCTGCTATTGTTTTTAATAAAGTACTTTTCCCACACCCATTAAGACCAATTAATGCAACGGAATCTCCACGTTTCACCTCAAACGACACGTCTTTCAAAGCCCAAAATTCATCATACTCCAACTTATTTTTCAATCTTTTAACAAAATATTCTTTTACATTATCAACTTTCTCTTTCGATAAATTAAATCGCATAGAGACATGATCCACTTTTACAGCTATATCACCCATCTAATATTTCCTCTTCTCATTATAAGTTTAAAATAAAATCATCCTGTTGTTTATAAAACACCCACAATCCCAAAACTAAGGTGACAAAAACCACAACAAATGATACCAAAAATTCAACTCCCGACGGGACAGTATTATAAATCGTAACATCTCTAAAAATGTCTAAAATTCCTGTTAATGGATTTAAATTTACAATCATACGGACCCATCCCGGAAGCATATTT
>CAJFOH010000050.1 GCA_904395845.1 uncultured Lachnospiraceae bacterium | reverse complement strand
ATTTAAACCGATTGGTGCATGAAACACATCTGGATGCAACAACTCCTCCTTTACTCCTAATTCCACTAACTTCTTTTTTGTAGTTGCTACCTTTCCTCGACTTCCAATCATACCTATATAGCTATAATTTTTTTCTAAACATTTCATAGCACATATACTATCATCTTTATGGCCTCTTGTTACTATTACATAATAAGTGTTAAAACTATTTTCAATGGAATCAATGGCTGGCTCAAATTCCTGACAAATACATTGATCTACCATAGGAAAACGTTCTTTGTTTGCAAACTCACATCTATTATCAATAACCGTTACATAAAAACCTAATGTTTTTGCTAACTTACATACAGATAATGATACATGACCACCACCAAGTACAACCAAATGAGGTTGCTTTGCTAAATTTTCTACGTAAACCTTTTGATTTTCTAATGTTTGTATTCCTACTGAAAGTACTTCCCTATCTTTGCTAATTGGATGAACTATTTTTTTTCCTTTTTTCTCTCCATCTAGTATGGTCACCACTTGTAACCGACCTAATGTTTCTAATTGTTGTAATACCATCTTATACATACTGATTAGTCTCCTCTTTTGATATTTGAACCATTGCTAAATTATCACATAAAATGTTTTCTTTTAAAAAACAGCCAATTTCTATTGCCATTTTTTTGCTCATCATTGCCCCTTTTCTATTCGTTAAAAAGATGTTATAAGAAGTATGGCTTCTTTGCTTTATCGGTTGTTTTTTCATATAACCTTCTTGAAGTATGCAAACAAGCATTTCTTTTGTAACCCTATCTGTTTCTTTTATTTGACAATGCTCACAGGCAAGTTTGTATCTATGACAAACCTTATGAACTGGCTGATAAAGTGCTTGTAACCCAATACATTGCACAATTACATCCATAGTTTCTAGCCACACAGGTTCTTGTTCATTTGGAAATTTCAATGGAAATCCTTTAGAGCCATCTGCCTCTACTAACAAAATATCTGCCTGTTCTTGTAAAATGGTTAGTAGCGTTTTTTCTATTGCAGATATTTTAGGTAATGCAGATTCCTTTAACATTTCCTTTTTCATACTTCCAACTACCACAATACAATCCCTTTTTAATGTGTCATCTACTTTTTTTAAAAATGTTTCCTTATCATAACAAATTTGGTTGTTGTAATAAAAACTATCTTTACTTTCTAGAGCCTCTTTCTCATTTTCATTTGGCTCATAATATAGCACACCATTTTGTTTTGGTATATACATATGTGTTGTAGTTGTTATTACTACCTTTTTTCCTAATGCTAGAAACTCCCTTGCCAGTGTATCTATGGTTGTTGTTTTTCCACCAGAACCAATTACTACAATTGTAGTTAATTTCTTTTTCTTCAGTGTTTCTAATGAAATACCTAAACTTTCATACAAATTCTTCTTTTCTAAGATTTTAAACCTACCTTTTTTCTCAACATCTTCCTTTACTACAAAACATTCATCTATTTTTACTTGCTTTTTTTTCATTCTTTGTATTCCCACCTAATAGTTTCAAAAATGACGATAAATATATGAATATATCAATATATAAATATATCAATAATATTATATATTTTCTCACTCATATACTTAGCCAGTTTATATATTTCAGTTGTATGCTTTCTACATTTCTAACTCATATACGTTATAATTTGTAAATGCTAACATAGAACAAACTTCTAGTACTTGTTTTTTTTCACTCAAAGGTGCTTTATACGATAATCCACACTCTGCTGTTATTGTTGTAGGAGTAGGAATTAACCTACCACAAATATTATTTTTTTTTGCTTCCATTTCAAACAACATAGCATCTGTTGTACTAGAAAAAGTAATAATAATTTGCTTTTCCTTCATAAATTCTCTTCCTAACATATTTTTCTGTTTTTATAAAACATTTCTTATATTTATATCATTTAATTTTTCCCTTCTTCCCATTTACTAACAATGGTTTTGATTGCATAAATGGCATAGTCTACTTCTTTCATTGTATTGGTATGAGAAAAGCTAAAACGAACCATACCAAAATCTTCCGTTTTCATTGCTTTATGAACAAGAGGGGCACAATGCATACCAGAGCGACAAGCAATCTGGTATTCCTGCCATAATCTATCCGCAAAGTAACCACTATCCATACCATCTACTCGAAATGACACAATAGGCAATCGGTTTTCATTTTCATAGTTTCCATAACAGATGACAGATGGAATAGAAGAAATTCCTTTATAGAATTGTTTCCACAATATAGTTTCTTGTTTTCTAATTTCTTCTAATCCTATGGAAGTTACATAGTTGATCCCTTCTGTTAACCCTGCAATCCCAGGGGTATTAAGAGTCCCTGCCTCTAAATGTTCTGGCATTTGCTCTGGTTGTGTTTGTAACAAACTTTGTACACCAGTCCCACCTTCTTTTAGTGGTTGTATTACAATTCCTTCTTTTACACAAAGACCTCCAATTCCCTGTGGTCCATATAGACCTTTATGTCCTGTAAAACATAGCACATCAATTCCCATGTTTTTCATAGAAATAGGAATACTTCCTGCGGTTTGTGAAGCATCTAAAACAAAAAAAAGACCATGTTTTTTACATATCTTTCCTAATTTTTCTATATCTAAAATTGTTCCTAACACATTGGAGCCATGAGTACAAACAAGCATTTTTGTATTTTCTTTTATGCTATTTTCTATTCTATCATAATTAATTTCTCCAAATTCATTACAAGGAAGAATGGTTCTTTCCACTTGTTGCCCCAACGAATAGAAAGGACGTAACACACTATTATGTTCTAATACAGTTGTTATTACATGATCACCTGCATGCAATAAACCCTTTATAGAAATATTTAAACTTTCTGTTGCATTACTTGTAAATACTACTTGATTTGGCTTTGCCACATCAAAAAAATTGGCTACTGTTATCCTTCCATAAGTAATGATTTGATTGGCAAGTAAAGCTTCTTTGTATGCTCCTCTGCCACCATTTCCACAAGTTAAAATTGCATCGTAAACTGCCTTAGCTACTGTTTCTGGTTTATTTAATGTTGTTGCTGCATGGTCAAAGTAAACCGTCTTTTCCACTTCTTCACACCCCTTTCTTCTCTCTTTATCATCTCTTTTCCTCTAATCAAGGGAGAGTTTTCTTTTACAAAATGTATTTACCTCATCTTCATCATGAGAAACTATAATTCCAATTCCTCCAAATGATGCAAATACTTTTTTCATTTCGTCCATTACTTCCTTTTTTAACCCAGAATCTAGTGCTGAAAATGGTTCGTCTAATAAGATTACTTTTGGTTTTGCCCCTAACATACGAGCCATGGCACAACGTTGTTTTTGTCCCCCTGATAACTTCATTGGGTATTGATGTTTAATATCCTCTATTTGAAACTGTCTTAATAACACTTTTGCTAATGCTTCTTTTTCTTGTCTCTTTCCTTTTATGGCTATTTTAATGTTTTCTACTACTGTCATATTTGGAAATAATCCATAGGTCTGGGAAAGATAGCCTATTTCTCGTTTTCTTGGTGGAAGCCAGACCCCATTGTTAGAGTCAAATAGTATATTATTATCTAATACAATTCTCCCCTCATCTGGTTTTATTAAACCTGCAATAGACTGGAGGGTAACACTTTTTCCACTTCCACTTTTTCCAACTAATCCGAAAATTTCATTTTCCACTTGAAAGGAGACAGAAATTCTTTTATTTTCTACTTGTTTTTCTATTTGTACTTCTAGCTTCAAAAGAATCCTCTCTCCTTTCCATTTTTCTTATTGCATCTTCCTTCATAAATATTCATAAGTAAAATCCCTACAAAAGCAATTGATACCATAATACCAACCCATACATATACAATATCTCGATTTCCACTTTGTACTGCTGTATAAATTGCCGTTGCCATTGTTTGAGTTTTTCCTGGAATATTTCCTGCAACCATTATAGTAGCTCCAAATTCCCCCATTGACCTAGCAAATGCTAACATAACACTAGCTAATATCCCACCTTTACAGTTTGGAATTACAATACGAAAAAATATTTTTGCTTCACTAAGACCTAAGGTTTTTCCAATACCAATTAGCTCTTGATCCATTTGTTCAAAAGCCCCCCTTGCCCCACGATAGACAAGAGGAAAGGAACATACAAAGGCACTTAGAACACAACCCCAAAAGGAAAATACAATAGGAAATCCTATATTTGTAAAAAATCTTCCTATTACACTATTTTTTCCAAAAATAACAAGAAGCAAAAAACCTGTAACTGTAGGTGGCAGTACCATTGGCAATGTGAAAATACTATCAAACACTACTTTTCCATACCTTACTTTCATAACTAAATAGGCAAAGAAAACACCAAACATTGTAGTAAATATAGTTGCTATCACTGCTGTCTTTAACGAAATCCAAATTGGTGTAACTTCCATATACTATTCTCCATTTTATTCCTCTACTATAACTGTAAAACCGTAAGACTTAAAAATATCTGTTCCCGTTTCTCCTTTTAAATATTCCATAAAGGAATCTAAGTATTGTTTTTCTTTTTGTCCAGCAATTTTTGCCATTGGATAAGTAACAGCATCATAAAGACTGCTATCTACTGTTTCTACAATGGTAACATCTGAAGAGACAATGGCATCTGTTTTATAAACAAATCCACAATCTACTTCTTTGTTTTCTACCCATGTTAATAATGTTCTTACATCATTTGCAAATACGTACTTACTTTCTAATTCTTCATACATATTTAAATGCTCTAATGCTTGTTTTGTATATTGACCAACTGGAACACTTCCAATTTCACCAATTCCAATTTTACTTGCTTTTTCTATCTGTTCTACGCTTTCAATTTCTGTTTCTTCCCCATTTGGAACAATTAATACAAGTTGGTTTTTTAATAAATCAATACGACTATTCCCTACTAATAAAGTCTTTTCTTCTAAGGCATCCATTTGTTTTTTCCCTGCAGATAGGAATAAATCAGCTGGAGCCCCTTCTTCTATTTGGGTTTGTAAACTTCCACTTCCACCATAAGATACTTGAAACTCTACGTTACTATTTTCTTTTTTGTATTGTTCTATAATATGATCAAGAGCATCTACAAGACTAGCTGCTGCCATAATGGTAATTGTTTCTTTTTCATTTTTAACCTTAGTATTTTCTGTTTTACTACATCCAAGAAAAGTAATAGCTCCCACTATAGCTACTAAAAATAATGAAATTAATCGTTTCATATCAGTTTTTCTTGTACTTCCTTTCTCTACTTACTTTCTTGCACAATCGGTTTCTGAACCAATTAATACACCTAATCCATGTGTCCATGTATCCAAACAGTAATCTAATATTTCTTTTACTGCCTTTGGGCTTCCTGGCATATTAACAATTAACGTTTTTTTACGAAGACAAGCAACTCCTCGACTTAGCATAGCACGTTTTGTAATGGTCATGGAATAGGCTCTAATAGCCTCTGCAATTCCTGGAACTACTCGCTCTGCAATGGCAAGAGTAGCTTCTGGTGTTTGGTCCCTCATAGAAAATCCTGTTCCACCAGTGGTTAAAATTAAATCTGCTTTGTTTTCATCGCTCCATGTACGAAGAACTTCACTAATTTGTTCTGGTTCGTCTGGTATTAAAGTCATTTCTGTTACTGTATAACCAAACTCTTCTACTATTTTTTTAATTGTTGGTCCGCTAACATCTTCTCTCAGTCCAACTGAACCTTTATCACTAATTGTCACGATTCCTACTCGGTACAATTGTCATCTCATCTCCTTTCTTCATTTCTCCACCTTGTATCACTTTAGCAAATACTCCTTCTCTAGGCATAATACAATCTCCCATTTTGGCATAAATTTGACAGTGATGATGACATTCTTTTCCAATTTGTGTAATTTCTAAAACAACATTATTACACTGTAATCTTGTTCCAACTGGCAAGGATGAAAAATCAATTCCTTCTACAACTACATTTTCACCAAATGCTCCATCGGTAACTTCTGCACCTTTTTCATTAAAGGCTTTTATTTTATCATAGGACAACAAACTAACTTGTCTATGCCAATTTCCAGCATGTGCATCATTTTCAATTCCAAAATTTTCAATAAATGTTGCTTTTGATATATTTTCTTTTTGTGTCCCTCGCTTTTGACTAATACAAATTGCAATGACTGTTCCCATTTTATCCTCCTATTTCCCACATATGTTTTGATTCATGTGTTAATGTACTATCCGTTGTATTAAAATTATGATGCTTTGGTTTTTCTAGAATTGCTTCTTCTATCACTGTTTCTAGCTCTTTTTCTCTACCTTTTTCCATATATGGCTTTAAATCAATTCCTTTTTCAAAGCACAAACATAATTTTAATATGCCATCTGATGTTACCCTTACTCGATTGCAACTATCACAAAATTCATGGCTAACTGCTGAAATAAATCCTATTTTCCCTAAAAACGTGTGATTTTTTAATTGAATATAGGTGGCTGGACCATTTCCTTTTTTTCCAGAATAGCTAGAATATTCTCCATATCGTTCTCTTATTCTATCTTCTATTTCTTGTTGCTTGACTGGTGTAAAACATTTCCCATATCCTATTGGCATCATCTCAATAAAGCGAATATCAATAGGATATTGTTTCATTAACTCCACCAATTCAATGCATGATAATTGGTTGTACTCTTTCATTGGTACACAATTTATTTTTACTGGAATATGATGAGATACACAAGCCTCTATACTTTTTTTCACAATTTGTACGCCGTATTGGCCAGTAATTTTTTTGTATTCTTCTTCTTGTAACGTATCTAAACTTATATTAATGGCTGTAATCCCTGCTTCTTTTAACAAAGAAACCTTTTTTTCTAACAAAATTCCATTGGTCGTTAGTGTTACTTCTTCAATCCCTTTTATTGCCTTTAAGTCTTTTACAATGGAAACAATATCTTTATGAAGTAATGGTTCTCCACCAGTTAACTTTATTTTTTTTATTCCACAATGGGCAAATGCTTGTCCTAAACACAATATTTGTTCTTTGGAAAGCATAGTTACACATTGACACCCTTTTTTATTGGCTGGCATACAGTAAGTACAGGCTAGATTACAACCATCTATAATCGAAATTCTAACATAATCAATGATTCTTTTATAGCTATCCGTTAATTTTTTTTCTTCCATTCTATACTCTTTCTAATTTTCTTCTCTACGGTATTCGCCACTTTTTCCACCAGTTTTTTTCTCTAAATACATTTCCTTTATTACCATAGACTTATCTACTGCTTTACACATATCATAAATCGTTAGTAATGCAGTACTTACACCTGTAAGTGCTTCCATTTCTACCCCTGTTTTCCCTTTGGTACGAACCAAACATTCCGCTTCTATTGTATTTGTTTCTTCTATAATACGAAACTCTATGCTGCATTTTGTAAGTAAAAGAACATGGCACATTGGAATTAATTCAAAAGTTTTTTTTGCAGCCATTATACCAGCTACCCTTGCAACCCCTAGCACATCTCCTTTTTCCATAGTTCCATATTTTATTTTTTTTATAACTTCTCTTGATACTACAATACTTCCTTTTGCAATTGCTTCTCTTAATGTTTCTTCCTTTTGGGAAACATCTACCATAATCGCATTGCCATTTTTATCAAAATGGGTAAAATTTTCCATTGTTTTCCTCCTTTATTCACCAAATCCACAATCTGGATAGGTACAAACTGGACAATTTTGGCATTGACCACCATGAGACATACGAACAAAATCTCTTTTTGTTAACTTTTCTTTTGTCAATAATCTTGGAACAGCTAAATCAAATACTGTTCTTTTTCCATACATCACACAACCTGGTAACCCAACCACTGGAATATTATTAACATAAGAAAGCATAAACATTGCCCCTGGAAGAACTGGAGTTCCGTATGTAACTACTTCCCCACCACAACCTAGTATTCCACTTGGAGTACAATCATCTGGGTCAACACTCATACCACCAGTTACCATTACCATATCTACATCTTGTGCGATAAAGTCTAAAATTGCTTTTGTTATTGCTTCTTTATCATCACCAGTAAGAACTTGACCGATAATTTCTCCATCTAATTCTTTTGCCTTTTCTTTTAATACTGGTAAAAATTTATCTTGAATACGTCCTTTTAATATTTCAGAACCAGTAGTAACTACACCAATTTTTGATGGCTTTAACTGTCTTACTTCAATAATTGGACCTTGTTCTTTACAAATTTGTTCAAAACGTTGTAAGATTTCTTCTCTTACTACTAATGGAATTACTCTAGCTCCACCAAGTAATTTTCCTTCTTCTACTAATTTATTTCCATGAATGGTAGCAAAACAAATTTCATTGACTTCATTTAATTCATACAAAGCATCTATATTAATCTTTAGTACACCTTTTGTATTTGCTATCAGTTCTATTTTTCCTTCTTTTACTTCTGAAAATGAAATTCCACTTCCAGCTGCTGCTTGTACCATACGAAGTGCTGCATCATTTTCATGTACATAACCATCTTCTAAATTCCATACATAAATATGCTCTTTTCCAATTCGTAATAAATGTTCTACATCTTCTTCTTTTATAACATGTCCTTTTTTAAAGGCACGCCCTTTAAATTCTCCCGGCACAATTTCTGTAATGTCATGGCATAATACCATACCTATTGCATCGATTACTTTTACTTTATCCATCTTATATCCTCATTTCTTCTATATACAAAACCATTTTCTTAATAAAGCCTGTCTATAAGTTTTATTTACAGTCTCTTTTTGTATGCAAAGAGTAT
>CAJFOH010000049.1 GCA_904395845.1 uncultured Lachnospiraceae bacterium | reverse complement strand
TTAAAAGTAGAAGGACTGATATTAAACAAAAGGAATAGTATGTAAAATAGATTGGAGTATAAAAAGGAAGAAATAATGTAAAATAATAACACAAATATAGAATAGATAAGAAAAAGCAAGGGTAATGAACTGCCTTTGCTTTTTTTGTGTATAACCATTTCTATTTTTATGTATAGAAATAAAAGTTTTGGAAACAATGTTAATACAGTAGGTTGAAGAAATAAAAACGAAAAAAGCAATGAGAAAATCAATAAAAGAAAGGAAAATGCAACTACCTTTTGCTTCAACCTGTGATAAATAAGTGGAAAAAAGGTAGTAGTTCGTAGTGCGAACAAGCATGGGGAATTAAAATGAATCGAAGAAAAATGAACAAAGTAGTAAAGGACAAGCTATTTCTTGGAGGAATGTTGTTATGTTTAGTATTATTAACAACAGTAGCAACAGCAACTATTATGAATCGAAACAATAACAACGAAGATGGTCAGTACTTAGATTTAGACACCTCAACCAATGAATTTGTAAGTGAATCAAAAGAAAATGAAATGGTAAAAAATGAAACAAAAGAAAATACAACAGAATCTACAAGCAAAGAACAAGAAGTAGTAGAACAGACACAACCAGAATCTAATGAACAACAAGCTCAACAAGTAGATGGAAACCAAGTACAAGCATTAAATTTAGCATTTACAAATGAAAGCAAAATGCAGTGGCCAGTACAAGGAAATATTTTAAGAGATTTTTCCATGGATAAAACAATTTATCATGCAACGTTAGAACAATTTAAAGTATCTCCAGAAGTAATTATTCAAGGTGCAGTAGATACATCAGTAATTGCACCAGTAGATGCACAAGTATTGGCAGTAGGAGCAAATGAAGAAATTGGAACTTATGTAACATTGAACTTAGGAAATGAATACCAAGTAGTATTGGGACAATTAAAAAATGTAACCGTAGAGCAAGGACAATATGTAACAGCAGGAACAGTCATTGGTGCTATTAATACACCAACAAAATATTACTCCGTAGAAGGTCCTAACTTATATTTCCAATTATTACATGGACAAACTCCAGTAGATCCAATGGAATTTATTCAATAGACGTAGAAAAAAGATAGCACCTAGTAGCGTTGCTATCTTTTTCTCATATATTATGCTACATATGGTAGTGTATCAATGGATAAAACAAAAAATGAAATAAAAAAATTGCTAGATAAGAAAAAGATACAATGCTATAATCAAAGATAGTATTATCAATAGTAATGTTATCAAAAGAAAAAATGAAAGAATGAAGGAGCATTTTTATGAAATGTAAGGAACTATATTTTGGTTGTAGAGTAAAACAAGTAGAAGAAATTGAAGATATTAATGGAACTGGATATGTATTAGAGCATGAAAAAAGTGGTGCTAATATTTTGTATTTAAAAACAGAAGATGAGAATAAAACATTTGCCATAGGATTTAAAACCATACCAGAGGATAGCACAGGAGTTTTTCATATTTTAGAACATAGTGTATTAAATGGTTCAAAAAAGTATCCTGTGAAAGAACCATTTGTTGAGCTTTTAAAAGGTTCTATGCAAAACTTTTTAAATGCCTTTACCTTTCCAGATAAGACAGTGTATCCATTTGCCACAACAAATGAAAAAGATTTTATGAATTTAATGAGTGTTTATATGGATGCAGTCACAAACCCCCTAATTTATGAAAAGGAAGATATCTTTTTACAAGAAGGATGGCATTATGAATTAGATGAAAAGGGAAACCTATGTTATAACGGTGTTGTATATAATGAGATGAAAGGGGCATTATCCTCCATTGACACATTGCTTATGAATTGCACCAATGAAGCACTTTTTCCAGATACTAATTATCGTTTCGTTTCAGGTGGTCACCCAGATGAGATTACAAAATTAACCTATGAAAAGTTTTTAGAAACCCATAAAAAGTTTTATGGATTAGACAACAGTTATATTTTATTATATGGAGATTTAAACATTGAAGAAGCGTTAAAGTTTTTAGATGAAAAGTATTTAAGCAAAGCAAGTCGTGAGAACAAATCCATAGAGTTTACATGGCAACAGCCAGTAGCAAATATGGATAAGTATTGTGTTCATTATACAGAAGAAGAGGAAACAGGAACTTGCCAAATTTCCCTTTCCTATGTAGTTGGAAGTTATAAAGAAAGAGAACAAAATCTAGCACTAAAAATATTAATGGAAGTATTAATGGGAAGTAATGAGTCCATCTTAAAGAAAAAGCTATTAGACGCAAACTTAGGAGAAGATGCCTTTGGCTTTGTTCGTGATGGTGTATTACAGCCAGTAGTAGTATTTCAATTAAGAAATGCCACAAAGGAGAAAAAAGATAGATTTGTTTCTATTGTAGAAGAAACGCTATCACAGCTAAAAGAAGAAGGAATACCAAAAGAACGTTTACATGCAATTATTAACCAATTAGAGTTTTCTTTAAGAGAAAAAAACTTTGGTATGCCAGAGGGAATTGTATATTCCTTAAATGCACTAGAAGGTTGGTTGTACGGAGAAGAAGTGCTAGATTTCTTAAAAAATAATAAGTTATTAAAAAAGATGAGAGATTCTATTTGTACCAATTATTTTGAGCAGGTAATGGAACGTGCCTTAATAAACAACAACCACAAAGCAGTAGTTGTTTTAGAAACAAAGAAAAAAGAAGAAAATGCTATGTCAAAGGAAGAAGAAACATTGCTAGCATTGGAGCAAACATTAACAAGGAAAGAAAAAGAACAAATAAAAGAAAAGGCAGAAAAACTTTTGGAAAGTCAAATGGAAAAAAATACAAAGGAACAGTTAGATACCCTTCCAAAGCTAACCATTGAAGATGTAGTAGGAAAGAAAAAAGTTAGTCACTTAACGGTACTTCCATCTAGTGAAAATAACAATCGTATT
This sequence comes from uncultured Lachnospiraceae bacterium, assembly GCA_904395845.1. Classification (GTDB taxonomy): domain Bacteria; phylum Bacillota; class Clostridia; order Lachnospirales; family Lachnospiraceae; genus Fimimorpha. The sequence continues at coordinate 3,687 of CAJFOH010000049.1, read as the reverse complement.
ACCTACCTATATCACAATGTATTTACCAATCAGATTTCCTATGTATATTATTACTTTGATTTTTCACAAGTGGAACAATGGAAACTTCCATACATTACCTTATTAACAGAGCTTTTCAGTGGCTTAGATACAAAAAAATATACAGCTAGTCAACTAGAAAATGAAATCCAAATGAAATTAGGGTATGTTCAATTTTTCACAGAAGTACAAGAAATTACGGATAAAGAAGCCATTCATAAAAAGTTAGTGGTAGGAAGTAGTTGTTTACCAGAATATATCAATGATGTAGTAACTATTCCAATGGAGATTAGCAACCGTACACGATTTGAAAAGAAAGAAGAAATAAAAAAGATTTTACTTCAAGTAAAAGCATACATGGAACGAAAGTTTTTAACAAGTGGGCATAGTGTTGCAACAACAAGGGTGCAGTCTTATGCAACGTGTGTTGGGGCAATAAGAGAAGACATGGAGGGGATTTCTTTCTATCAATTCTTATGCCAATTACTAAAAGATTTTGATGAAAAGTTTCAAGAGATAAAGCAAATATTAGAAGGATTAGTAGAAGAAATGATTTCTCATGTTCCAGTTACCATTAGCTTTACTGGCAGTGAAAAAGAATTTGAGCAGTTTAAAAAATGTGTAGAAGAAACGGACTATTTTGTACCAAAAAAAGTTACAAAGGAATTAGAAAATAGTACTTTAAAGAAAGAAGAAGATACAAAAGAAGTTTATAATGCTGCCACCTATGTAAAAGAAGGATTTGTGATTCCATCAGAAGTATCCTATGTAGCAAAGACAGATTCTTTAAAACGTATGGGAATGGACTATAATGGTCATATTTTTGTACTATCTAGAATTTTAACATTGGATTATTTCTGGAATGAAGTTCGTGTCAAAGGTGGAGCTTATGGTTCTGGCCTCCAAATAGGAAGAACAGGAAACGTTGTATTTTACTCTTACCGTGACCCAAGACAAATAGGAACTATAAATACATTCTATGAAGTAGAGCAGTATATTAAGGAGTTAGACTTATCAGAAGATGAGATGACAAAATATATCATTGGTGCATTAGCAATGTTAGAACAACCAAAAAAGCCATCAGAAATTGGTCGATATGAAGATAACTGTTACTTTACAAACTGGTCATTAGAAGATGTGGAACGAATTAAAAAAGAGATTACAACAACAACAGTATCAGATATAAAAAAATGTGCAGTTATATTTGAAAAAATGAAGGAAACAAATTATGCTTGTATTATAGGAAATGGCACACAAATGGAAAAGGAACGTGTAGCTTTTGAAGAAATAAGACCATTAATACAAAAGTATTAGAAGTTAGTATAAAAAAATAACCTCCAACTATTAGTTATTATCTAATGTTTGGAGGTTTTTTATTGTATATTATTCTACTGGTGACTGTGATGTTTGAGTAGTTTCATTGGTATTTCCATCTTCATATACCCAAGTAATCGTATAAGTTTCTCCGATAGTAGTTCCAATGTTTGTAATATAGTTTTCCAATAACGTTTTTGCACGTTGCTGTGCTTCTGATAGTAAGGCTTTATTGGAAGAAGCTTCTTCTTCTAGCTTTTGTTGTGCCTCATTAAATGCCATAATTTCATCGGTGGCAGTAATTGTGGCAGAATTTTTATCTACAATATAAGAATCTTTTGTAAGAGAAGCAGAATCCACTTTACAGCCAAGCACCTTTGCTTCTGGCAATGTAATTGTAATAGTAGAATCATTTATATCAATATGTACTAAGGATACATCAATTCCCAGCTTTACAACTCCACTATATTCAATCCAGAAATGCTTATCTTTTTTCCACCATAATACACCAGAAGCATCTTCTTCATTATATTTTGCAACATTGTGATAATAACACTCCATAACAGCCAATTCAAAAATAGATTTCATTTGTGAAACCTGTGGTTTGGCTACAACAGTAGGGGTATCGGTTTTGCCACAACCAGTTGCTCCAGTTATAGTTATAATAAGAATCACAGATAAAAAAGTTATTATTTGTTTCTTCATAGGTTTCCTCCTAGTTGCTAGATGAAATAGATAAGGAATATTCCGTACCTAATTGCTCTAAAAATGGTTGAATTAAAGCAGTAATTGTATTATGAGCATTTTGAGTGGCAAGCTCAAAGATTGCCTTTTGTTTTTCGCTTTCTTGTTGTGCGTCAAGTTCACACGCTTTAAATGCTTCCTCAGAGATGGAAGAAGTATTTGCCTTGTTATTCATAAAAATATAATCTAAAGAGGAGATATCTACATTAATATCCATAATTTGTACGTCTGGTATCATAACAGAAATCATTTTTGAATCCTCATCAATAGAAATATCTACCTTGCTCATATCAATTCCTACATCTACTTTGGATTTATAAGAAACATAATAATCAATACTATTTGGTTGTTCCTTATTATATACAGTTGCAACACCATTATAAATAGAAGTAAATGTAGATAGTTCACTAATGTCAATAATTTTCTCCAATGTTGAAATTGTAACAATTTCTGGTTTTGAAGTGTTACCCTTGTCTTTCTTATTAACTACAACAATAATTGTAATACAGATAAGTGTAATAAGAGCAAATAAAAGAGCAAATTTTATATGTTTCCCTATTTGTTTCATATATTCCATTCCTTTCTAAGTTTCAACAAAGTTATATTGGAAAGATTAGACTTCATTATAAGACAAAATATTCCAAAATTCAACGAAATACGACATAAATTTTCATAGGAAAAAATTATCGTTTCAATGTAATAATAATTGGAAGAGATAAGATGAGAAAAATAGAAAAAATAAGGAAAAATCCCTATGAAAGCCTATACGAAAAAGGGAGTTCATGATATAATATTTTATCATTCAAATAGGGAATAAAAGATAACAACAAAATAGAAAGAAAAAGGAGTAGCCATGGAAGAACTTTATCAATTAATAGAAGAAAAAATTAGAAATGCAGGATACAATGGAGTCGTAGATGGAGAAGAAATTTATTCTGAAATCTGCGATGAAATCGAAGGAAAAGAGAATGGTCATTATATTTTTATGGTAAAAAAAGGAGATAATGTTCACTTTGAGTACACATTGCAAGTAATGGACGAACAATTCAACTTATCAAGTATTAATATTGTAGATAATGGAGTTTCTACATTAGTAAACTTTGATGAATAGAAAAAATGAGTAAAGTGCTATAAAGAAGTATTCAATGATAGGTGATTAATAGGGGAACTTTGTAATAAGGGAATTTTCTAATAGGGAAATATCTTCCAATAAGGAAATCTTCTAATAAGAAAACTTATCATTGAAATATTTTCATTTTTTAAGTTTGGGTAAGAATAGAATCATTTTTATTAAGTTTTTTACTAAGCGATATTTATGTAGGAAATCATATTATTTATGATGAGTTCACATTTTTTATAAAAAAATAAAAAAAGTAGTTGACAAATGAATTATCATAGCATATAATAACGTATGTATTAACGAGATAAGTTAATCAGAGCGAAGACAACGAAGGATTTGCCCAGATAGCTCAGTCGGTAGAGCAGAGGACTGAAAATCCTCGTGTCGCTGGTTCGATTCCGGCTCTGGGCATTAATATGCGGGTGTAGTTCAATGGTAGAACACTAGCCTTCCAAGCTAGATACGTGGGTTCGATTCCCATCACCCGCTTT
>CAJFOH010000048.1 GCA_904395845.1 uncultured Lachnospiraceae bacterium | reverse complement strand
TTCTGATATGCCAAGAGGTGGACAAGGAGCAGAACAGCCTTTTACATATGTTAGTAACATAGCAGAGTTAGAAAAAGATTTAGAACTTAAAATTGAGTTCATGCAAAGAAAACGATTAGAAATAGAGAAATTCATTGAAGAAATTGAAGATACGATAGAACGTTCGATTGCAAGAATGAGATGCATTAATTCTATGACGTGGGAAGAGATGGGGGAAGAAGTAAATATGAGTAGGACAACAGCAATGAGAACATTTAAAAAGAGTATAAATAAACTTTTGTAAAATTGCACACAATGCACACTCAATATATGTTACAATATAAAATGTCAAAAAGGATTTATTAAAAGTATTCCACCCAAGGAAGAAAAGTTGCTAAGAAATTAGCAACGTGGTGGCTTAGCTCAGTTGGTCAGAGCAACCGGCTCATAACCGGTCGGTCACTGGTTCAAGTCCAGTAGCCTCCATTTCTAGTTTAACTAGAAACAGATTAACTGTCCTTTCGAAATGTGAGTAGAGATTTAGTTTAGTGGTAAAACAACTGTTTATACAGAAGTCGCTGGTTCGATTCCTGCAATCTTTATTGCTACAGTAAGTAGCGCAGGGAATGAGTACTGCATAGTCATAGTTTTAAACTCCGAAGATTTAGAATTACATCCAAGGGCGATGGTGTATGTAAGGTTCGATTCCTTACACGTCCTATCTCGACTAGTTCGAGAATTACCCCCCCCAATACAATGTATAGTTTTTTGTTAACCCCATAAGAAATGAGATACCTTCTCCAAAGAAGTCTGTTAATACGAAAGTGTTAGCAGACTTTTTTGTATAAAAGATAACAGACGAATAATAGAATATGTGTTATAATGTTATAAAAAACTATTTGGAGGGAAATATGGGTGATAACAGAAACAAAATACAACAGATTATAGAACCAGCAGTAGGACCGGTAATGGATATGGTAACAGGCATAGTGTTAGATGGTACAGCTGGAATTTTAGTGCCAGGAGTTGGTAATTTGATTTTATCATATAAACAGCAAAGATCAGAAAAGAATCTTGAAAATTTTATTTCACAAATTGTAGAAAAGCAAGATGAATTTAATGAAAAGTTAAATAAATTGGACTTAGAAAAACTGGAATTGATAACGAAACATTATTTTGGTATTGTGACAGATTATGTACTTGATGTGAAACAGAAAGAAAAAATTAAGTATATGGTAGATGGATATTTATATTTAACAGATTGGGAAGACATAAAAGAAGATCTAGTTCTAATGTATTATGATACCTTAGAAGAACTCAATTTATTAGATATTATCGTGTTAAAAAGCCGTACTTATAAATATGCCTATGATGAAGAAAATAATAAGATTTTAAATTCGTTACTTCCAGGTCAGCTTCATTTGATTTTGGAGAAACTACATAGGATGGGATTAGTAGATAGCAAAAACTCTAAAATCATGGATGATAATTTACAAAACATAATGCAGTACTTACAAGATGTTGAAAAACAAAAGAAAAATACCAAATTGAAATTAAAGAGAGTTTCTCTAAATGATAGTTATAGCCTAACTTCTTATGGAAAAAACTTTTTAGAATTTTTTTTAGAGGAATATAGAAAATAAAGCAAAAAAGAACCACATTTTTTGATGGTTCTTTTTTTATACAAAACAAACGAATGAGAGGTGGTGAGAATTGAGAGAGCTTGCCGAACAAGATTATAGAAACGGAATGAAGTATAAAGAAATAGCTGAAAAATATAATGTTACAATTAATACAGTAAAATCATGGAAAACAAGATATGGTTGGCAGAGAGGAGAAAAGAGTGCGCATACAAAAAATAAAAAAGTGTGCACACAAAAAGGAGGGCAACCAGGTAATCAAAATGCATTAGGACATGGACCACCAACAGGAAATAAAAATGCAGAAAAGTATGGATTCTTTTCTAAGTTCCTTCCAGAGGAAACGCAGGAAATTTTTAGTGCAATTGAACAGGCTAATCCACTTGATCTACTATGGCATCAAATACAGATTGCCTATGCAGCTATTATAAGAGCACAAAAAATCATGTATGTAAAGGACCAGGAAGATAAGACTATAACCAAAATAGGAGAAAAGAATGGAGATACTGTCTATGAGGAACGTTGGGAAGTACAACATGCTTGGGATAAGCAAGGCAAGTTTCTACAAGCTCAAGCAAGAGCACAGTCAGAGCTACGTTCTCTTATAAAGCAATATGATGAGATGTTACATAAAAATTGGGAATTGGCCACAGAAGAACAAAAAGCACGTATTTCATTATTAACC
>CAJFOH010000047.1 GCA_904395845.1 uncultured Lachnospiraceae bacterium | reverse complement strand
GATAAAATTTTTATAATATCAGTTTTTATAGGAGCTGTAGTCAATATAGTTTTAAATTTTGCATTCATACCAAAATTAGGAGCAGTTGGTGCAGCATTATCTACATTTGTTGTTGAGTTTTGTGTATGCGCATATCAAACATATAAAATAAGAAAGGATATGGAGATAAATAAATATTTAAAGGAAAGTCTACCTATATTAATAGGAGGAATAATAATGTATATTGTTACAGTTAACATTCCGTATATTTATAATAATTTTGCTACATTGATAATCAAGATGATTATTGGAGCAACAATTTACATCGTGTTTAGTTTAAGCTATTATGTTTTAAAGTTACGTCATTTATTAATAAACGATAGATAATTGTGAGTTATTCAAAATACTCATATCGATATTTGTAGAATAGTATTTTGGGGTAGACTAAAATAGGCTATACATTTTAGATCATATAAAAATAATACAACAAAGAGTACTTTATTATGTCTATAAAAAGAACGAGTCATATCATGCACACGAATTTAAGTAACAATTTTAGCTGCTTTTTAGATAGCCCCTCTGGTGTCTGATAAGCGAGGATTCTTATAGGAAATTGTTACCCATTCTTCTATGAGTGATCTTTGAATGTCGATATTGTGTTAACTATAATTCATTGATACGTTATCCTTTTGAAATAAAAGTCTGGATCGGTTACAATAAACTAGACAGTTTTTTTAGGTCATATAAAATAGAGCATAAAGGGATAGAAAAAGGAGAGTTTTATTATGACCACAAGAAGACCACGTCGTACCTATACCGACGAATTTAAGTAATAATTAGTACAACTCTATTTCAATGGAAAAGAAAATGTGATATTGTATGTGAGTACGATATTGTTACTTCTCTCCTTGATTAATGGATCAAACAATTCTAAACAACTGGTTCTTTTAAGGAAAAAGACAATTGTTCTGAGTTGGAAAATTGAACCAACTATTTTATCAAATAGAAATAAAGAGTTAGAAAGGGGAATGAAATTTTAAATTAGGCAGTACTAATTTTTAAATTGTAATTTATCATTCCATATTTATATATTTAGCTTTAAATAATTTTATATATTGGTCATAAGAAATACGTTGGTTGATTTTTAATGAAATGTTATCATACCATATTCCTTATGACATTTTATTATTTAAGTCTCCGCCTTTATTGTACGACTAACTAGAAAAAATGTTATCTACAACAGGGGGTATTCCTTTTATTAATTTCAGTAGCATCTCTCTACATATTGAAGCATTCGTTATTTTTCATTGCTCTCCCTTTTTCAAAGTGCTATAATGAATATAGAACGTTCCATAGAAGTAGAAGCTTCTTCATTTATGTATTCAAATACAATAGTACTGTATCTACAATGAAAATTATGTATTTAAGAACCACAATATTGATACAAGATGTATGATTTTTTGTAAGAGAATATTGATACAGTAGAATACAGCTACTATTCAGAAAGGGGAGCTTGTTATTGATGGAGCAAAGAAAGACAGAGGAAAAAAAGTTATGCAAACAGTATGATGCAGCTTGTAAGGAAGTCTTATCTTATAAGCCAATCTTAGCATTTATTATGAAGCATTGCATTACGGAGTTTTCCAAGTGTAAGCTTGTAGACATAGCAGAACATTATATCGAAAAGGTACAGGTGTCAGAAGTAGGAGTTTTTCCAGACGAGTCGGTGGAGTTTGAAGAATCATTTCATATGAGAGAAAAGTTACTACACATCCAACAAAACAAGACAGAATGTCGGTTATCAAATTCTGATTATGCAGGTGGTAATAAAATATCAGGACTGAATATAGAAGATAGTACAATAACAGAAGGAAAGGTGTATTATGATATACGCTTCTTTGCAATGACACCAGAGAAAGAGCCAGTAAAGCTTATTATTAATATAGAAGCACAAACTAGTGAATATACAGAATACCCTCTCTTGATGCGAGCAGTATATTATGTTTGTCGAATGATTTCTTCTCAAAAAGAAGTAGAGTTTACAAACTCTCACTATGAGCAGATCAAGAAAGTATACTCCATATGGATTTGTACCAATCCACCTAAAAAGAAAAAGGGTTCTATCAATCGCTATCAACTAAAAGAGAAGAGAGAATATGGAGAGGTAGAAGAAGATAAGAAACATTATGATTTAATAGAAGTGATTATGATACGATTAAGTGATGATACGACACTTGCATCTAATAATCAATTATTGACACTTCTTTCAACTTTATTTAGTAGGGAATTAAATTCTATAGAAAAGGTAAAAGAATTATCAGAAGAATTATTAATTACAAATAGTCAAGAACTGGAAAGGAAGATGGATGAGATGTGTAATTTGAGTGTAGGAGTTTATAATCTAGGTAGAGAGGAAGGAATCAGAGAAGGAATAAACAAAGGAATTCAAGAGGGAAGGTTAGAAAGCATGAAGGAAATTGTCTTTCATATGCTTTCAGAGACCATGTCAGATGAGCTGATTTTAAAACTTGTTCAGATTACAAGGAACCAGTTAGAAGCATGGAAGGCAGAGTTTAATCAGAGATAGTATAATTTAGGACAAATATTTTTTCATTTATTTATTATGAATACATAAAACCAGTAGTTACATTTCTATGCCAACGTGGTATGTAGTGGGGCATAGATGGTATCTACTGGTTTTCTTTAATTCTACATTTCTTTATCTTAGTATGTAAGATGATTTTGTAAGAAAATTAATCCCTTTGGAACAAATCTCTTGTATACACTTTATCGATTACATCATCTAAACAACTATCATATCGATTAGCAATAATTGCCTGAGAAAGTTGTTTGAACTCATCTAAGTTATTTACAACTTTGCTTCCAAAGAAGGTGCTTCCATTTTCAAGAGTTGGTTCGTATATAATAACAGTAGCTCCTTTTGCCTTTAGGCGCTTCATAACACCTTGAATAGAAGATTGACGGAAGTTATCAGAGTTAGATTTCATAGTAAGTCGATAAACACCAATGACACATTCTTTTTCTTGGTCTGCAGAGTAATCCCCTCTGTTATAATAATCATAATATCCAGCTAAATTTAATACTCGATCTGCAATAAAATCTTTTCGTGTACGATTGCTTTCTACAATAGCACTCATCATATTTTGAGGAACATTATCATAATTTGCCAATAATTGTTTTGTATCTTTTGGAAGACAATATCCACCATATCCAAAAGATGGGTTGTTATAGTGGTTACCAATTCGTGGATCAAGACATACACCTTGAATAATGTCGGTTGTATTTAACCCTTTCATTTCTGAGTATGTATCTAGTTCGTTAAAATAGCTTACACGAAGAGCCAAATATGTATTAGCAAATAGCTTTACGGCTTCTGCTTCGGTAAATCCCATAAATAGTGTATCAATATCTGTTTTTATTGCACCTTCTTGTAAAAGTGTTGCAAACGTGTGTGCAGCTTCTGTTAAATGAGCATCATTGGAATCGGTGGAAACAATAATACGAGAAGGATATAAATTATCATATAAAGCTTTGGATTCACGAAGAAATTCAGGACTAAATATAATATTTTTTGTCTTGTACTTTTCCCTTACATATGAGGTATAGCCAACAGGTATGGTAGATTTAATTACCATAATAGCATTAGGGTTTACTTTAAGAACGAACTCAATAACGGATTCTACAGCAGAGGTATCAAAATAGTTCTTTTTAGAGTCGTAATTGGTTGGAGCTGAAATTACTACAAAATCAGCATTTTTGTAAGCTTCCTCACCATTTAATGTAGCAGTAAGGTCAAGTTCATGATTAGCAAGATATTCTTCAATGTAATCATCTTGGATTGGAGATATTTTATTGTTAATCATTTCTACTTTTTCTGGAATAATGTCCACAGCTGTTACATGATTGTGTTGTGCAAGTAGAACAGCAATAGAAAGCCCAACATATCCAGTCCCAGCTACAGCAATATTCATAGGAGTGTGTTTTTTACATTCTTCTAAAGTAGGAGATTTTTCCACAAATAGTGAAATTGGTTCAAATTCAAGAGTTTTTCCTAATGTTTCTAATTGACAAATGGAAGGGATGTAGTCCAGAGATTCTAAGCGACTGATGGTAGCACGATTAATACCAGTAATATCTGCCAGTTGCTGTTGTGTATAATTTTTTTTCTTTCTGCCCTCAATAATTGTATGAGCAAGTAGTGATTGTGATAGTTTTTTCATATAGTACTTTCCTCCATAATTAGTGAATGTTATTTAAAATAACAAAAATATTTTTAAAATGTAATTTGATTACTGTAATAATACCATAATATAAAGTATACTGCAAGAAAAATTATTAGTTAGTTATTTGAATGAGTGTGTAAATGATAAAAATGTTATTTAAAATAACAAAGTCTTTGTGGAAGTATAGTTGGGAAGAACATAGAGATGTGATTACAATCATTATATTTCATGAAATAGTGATGTTTAGGGCGTGGTGAAATATTTTTGTTGTAATTTTATAGGTAAAACTATAAGAATCTATGCTTTTTAGTATCAATGCTACACTTTGTAGCATTTCATAACTTTTATTGTATTCCTACATCTAGCATGTTATAATGAAAACAAAGCATTTCATAGAAAAAAGTAAAAGAATTATTAGATGAATTATTAATTACTAATAGTTAAGAATTAAGAACGAGACTGTCATTTATACTTTATTTCAAAGCTTATGTTACAATATAAATATTATTTAATTTAGGTAATTTCATATGGGTGGCAACAAAAGTAAAATTTAACATTAGAGGGGGTAAAAATGAGCAGAAGTTATATATTTAATTACATAGAAGAAAAATTAAGTAGTTTATCTTATCGGATTGGCATGAGAGCACGAATTAATTTGTTAGACTTAAATATTTATTCAGAAGCATTTTTTGCAGAATTGCTTAATATACTGTTTGATTTAGAATTGAGAAATATGAATGCTATAAAACAAAATGTGGAAGGAATAGACTTGATAGACGAAAAAAATAAGATAATTGTTCAAATATCATCAACCTGTAAAAAACAAAAGATAGAATGTTCTTTGGAAAAAAGTATATTAAAGGAGTATCAGGATTATTCATTTAAGTTCTTTGCTATTTATGGTAATGCAGATAAATTGAGAAATAATACATTTAATAATCCACATGGTATATCTTTCTTTCCTGAGAACGACATCTATGATATAAAAAGGGTATTGAATGTTATTTTAAATTTTGATATTAGCAAGCAAAGAAAGGTATATGATTTTATTAAAGGTGAATTAGGAAGTAATATAGATATAATTAAGATGGATTCTAATTTAGCAACAATTATTAATATAATAGCATCAGAAGACTTATCAGGAATTACGGAAGAGCCACAGATAAGTTCTTTTGAGATATCAAGAAAAATAGAATTTAATGATCTACTAGGTGCACAATATATGATTAATGACTATAAAGTGTATTACAATAAATTAGATGAGAAGTATCAAGAATTTGATAGACAGGGATCAAATAAAAGTTTTTCTGTGTTATCTGTACTAAGAAAGCAGTATTATAAATTGTTAAAAGAAGAAAAAAATCAAGAAGCAATATTTTTTCGTATTATTGATGATATTATTGAAATGGTTATACATAGTAAAAATTATACACAAATTCCTTATGAAGAGTTAGAATTATGTGTGTCAATCTTAGTGGTCGATGCATTTATTCGTTGTAAAATTTTTGAAAATCCGGAGGGATATAATTATGTTGTTACCAGATAATGTGCACCCAGAACTTACTTTATATTATAATGGTGCTGTACTCCTTGGAGAATTAAAAAAATGTAAGAGACAGTCTATTATTGATTTATATCAAAATGTTAAGTTAAAAAATAATATGTCATTCTCTACATTTATTTTATGTCTTGATTGGCTATACTTGATAGATAGTGTAAAAGTTATTGAAAGAGGTGATGTTGAGATATGTTTATTAAAAGATTAACAATATCAACATGTTATGGAGTTATTCGTGATATTGAATTTAAGGAAGGATTAAATTTGATTATTGATGAAACACCAATAGACAATACCAAGGCGACTGGAAATAATGTAGGAAAAACTACTGTATTAAAGTTGATTGATTTTTGTCTTGGAGCAAAGCCTAACATTATTTATACGGATACAGAGAATAAAAAACAAACGTATGAATTAGTAAAAGATTTTTTAATAAAAGAAAATGTACAGATTACACTTATTTTAACAGAAAATTTGAATAAGGATAATGCTAGGGAAGTAGAAATTATAAGAAACTTCTTGCCTGGAAAACAGGCAGTTAGAAAAATTAATGGTAAGGATATTTTAGAGAAAGACTTTGAGCATGAATTAGAGCAAGCTATTATGCCTAGTAAGTTTGTTGAAAAGCCAACATTTAGACAAGTTATTTCTCATAATATACGCTATACAGATGATGCAGTCAATAATACATTAAAAACCCTTAATAAATATACAAGGGATATAGAATATGAAACATTATATTTATATTTATTAGGATGTCCTGCTGATCATGGAGCCAAAAAACAAGTTTTAGCCAGTCAATTAAAGCAGGAAAATATAATAAAAGAAAAATTGGAAAAAAGACAGCCAAAGCAAAGTTATGAAATAATGCTATCATTATTAGATGATGAAATAAGTGATTTAAATGAAAAAAGAAGAACATTTAATTTGAATGAAGAATTAGAAGATGATTTAGAACAGCTTGATTTAGTGAAATATAAAATTAATAAAACAAGCTCTTCTATTACTAAATTAAAAATAAGAAAAAATTTAATTGAGGACTCTATAAGAGAATTGGATAAAAGTGTTTGTAATATTGACTTACAACAACTTCGAATATTATATAACGAAGTCAATGCTAACATAGGTGGAATACAAAAAACGTTTGAAGACTTGGTTTCTTATCATAATAGTATGGTAAACGAAAAAATGAGATATATATCACAAGAATTACCAGAAATCAATAGTAAGTTAAGTCAGGGGCATATTGATTTACAACTACTTCTGATGAAAGAAAAAGTACTGACAGATAAAATAGAAAAGTCAGGTTCGCTAGAAGAGTTAGAAAAAATCATTGCTCAGTTAAATGAAAAGTATAGAAAAAAAGGCGAGTTAGAAAATACTATTGCTCAGTTGAATGAAGTAGAAATGAATATAAAAGAGTTGGAAAAGGAATTAGAAAAAATAGACTATGACTTATTTTCGGATGGATTTAAACATAGGATAAAAACTCAAGTTGAGAAATTTAGTAAAGTTTTTTCAACCATTTCTCAAGAATTATATGGAGAGCAATATGCAATTACTTATCAAGAAGTAAAAGAAAAGAGGCAACAGTTTTATAAATTTAGTTCATTTAACACAAACATGAGTTCAGGAAAAAAGCAAGGAGAAATTTTATGTTTTGATTTAGCATATACTATGTTTGCAGATGAGGAACATATTCCATGTCTTCATTTCTTGTTAAATGATAAAAAAGAGTTAATGCATGATAATCAGTTAATAAAGGTGGCAGAATTCATTCAAAATAAAAATATTCAGCTAGTAGTATCTATATTAAAAGATAAACTACCAATAGCTGTTATTGAAAAATCACATATTGCAGTACAACTTTCTCCAAATAATAAGTTGTTCAAAATAGAAGATTATTATTATTAAAATGGGGTGTATCAATAAGGAAAGCTATCAGAAAGCTGTAAAATATTACTAAATAAATGCAGTAGTTACATACACATAGAAGCCATTGGTTTGCAAATGTGTATGAAAACTACTGTTTTTTGTAGATTTATTCAACTTGACAGAAAAACAAAAGGTAGATAAGATGTAAGAAAATAAAGAAAATCATAAGGGGGAATTATGAAGTTTTTACGAAATCCAATTTATTTTAAAGTAGCATTTCTTGTGTACATGTTTATGAATACATTAGCATTAGGGTACGTTGGGATAAATAAATTTTATTTATCAATTCCAATGATTTTATGGGGAACGATTGTAATTATTTCGGAATTATGGATGAAAAAAAGAATTTTAAGACCACATTGGATGTTAATCTATGGATGTATATTATGTTTTTCAACTATTAGAAATCCTTATAGTAATCTTACTTCTTATAGTATGCTTTGGATTCAAATGATAATTTTTATTCTTATATTTTATCCAAATCAGAAGAGAACGAAAAAAGAGATTGAAATGGAGTTACAGATGATAATTCCACTTGTAAATGTCTTAGTAGGATTGTCAGGTGCTATATCCATTGCTATGTATTGGAATCATTTTACCAGTGTAAGAAATGGTTGCCGAATTGGAATGGTTGGCAGTCGGTTATTTGGAATATACTTTAATTGCAATCCAGCAGCTTTTTTAAGTTGCATTATTATATTAATGGCAGTATATGCTATAAGTAAAAAGTACAAATGGCGGATATTTTATTTATTAAATATTGTGATTCAAGTATGCTATGTAGTCTTAAGTCAGTGTAGGGCTTCGCTACTTATTTTAATATTTATCATAAGTAGTTTACTTACATATTTTATAATAAGAAAAAAACAACAAAATATAAGAAAATGTTGGATTACTTTTTTCATAATATTAGCAGGTACCATTTTTGCAAGTATTTTATTAGAACAGGGAATTGTATGGCTACAAAAAGTAGCAGGAATACCAATCCAACATACCAATCGTTTTCAAATGGAAAAAATCATAGAAGCCATTCAATTACTCCTATCAGGAGGTGCAGATAATATGGAAAAAGCAAAAGAAATGCTGAATAAAATTTCTAGTGGCAGAATTGATTTAATTGAAACAAGTATTCAAGTGTGGAGGAAGTATTCCATATTTGGAGTAGGTGTGAATAATTTCCAAAGAATTGGCTCTGCCATTACCGATGGTGTTACCATTCAATCCCCTCAAGTAGTTCACACACATAATATATTTTTAGAAGCTCTAGTTACAACAGGTTTGATAGGATTTGTCATATGGATGCTATTTGTGGTACAGGCAGTAAATCAAATGATACAATCAATCAAAAAATCTATAAAACAAAGGGAGATTTTGTACCTTCTTGCAGTATTGATTGTGATTAGTGAATGGATTGGTGGTTGTTTTGATTATGGTGTATTCTATAATTATAGTTTATCTGCCACACTAAGTTGGCTATTTTTAGGATATTTATATCAATTAAGGGAGAAAAAATAGTGATGACAAACAATAGATACAAAATTGGTGTATGCCTTCTTGCAACTTTAACTGTGATAATTTGTGTATTTCTATTCTTACATAACAAACAAACTTCACAATTGGATACATGGAAACAAGTAGAACAAAGTACTGATACAACCAAGGTATTAGG
>CAJFOH010000046.1 GCA_904395845.1 uncultured Lachnospiraceae bacterium | reverse complement strand
TATTAATATGGCTAATTGGTGTATTTTTTGATTGATAAGTAGATACATTTAAGTATGTTACTTCTACTTGTAGTGGTGTATTGGATAATGCACGAAGTAATTGGGTTTCATAATCTGGTTTTACTGGCATTAAATTTAAAATAACAATTTGCAACGGACGAATTTGTTGCATTTTCGCCCTTTCTTCTCCCATCATGAAAATGTTTTCTGACTCTAATACTGCTCGTGCTGGTAAATCATTTTGTACTCGTATTGGCATTTTTCTACTCTCCCCTTAATACTTGTTCCTCCGACCAAATTGGAATTCCAAGTTCTTTTGCTTTTTTATTCTTTGAAGAACTAGATGTTATATCATTATTTACTAAAACATCTGTTTTTGCTGTAACACTACCTGTTACCTTTCCTCCACGCTCTTCAATGTAGGCTTTCATTTCATTTCGATTTTTAAAATGTTCTACGGAACCTGTAATAACAAAGTTTTTTCCTTCAAAGATTTTTTCTGTTTTACTTTCTTCAACTTCTTCTAAGTGAAGTTTTTCTAGCAAATGTTCTACTACTTGACGATTGTGTTCATTGGAAAAATATTCTACAAATCCTTTTGCTAAAATAGGTCCAATTCCATCAATGGCTTCTAATTCTTCGGTTGTAGTGTTCATAATCTTTTCCATATTGTAATGAAACTCTTTACAAAGCACTTTTGCATTTGCTAAACCGATGCCTGAAATTCCAAGACTATATAATACTCTTACTAAGTTTGTCTGTCTTGATTTTTCAATCGAAGCAATCATATTTTCATAAGATTTTTCTCCAAAGCCTTCCATAGATACAATGGCTTCTTTGTGTTTTGCAAGTTCATAAATATCTGCATATTCATGGATAAATCCTGCCTGAATAAATTTTTCTAATGTAGCAATGGATAATCCATCAATGTTCATACCGTCACGACTTACAAATAACTGAAAAGACTTTATTTTTTTTGCACTACAATCTGGATTGGTGCAATATAAAGATTTTACATCATTGACTTTTTTTACTTCTGTTATTCCATCACAGGCTGGACAGTGTTGTGGAATTTCAATGGTGTTAGAGCAAGTTTTGTTTTCTGCAATTTGTGGAATTATCATATTAGCTTTATATACTGTTATTTCATCACCAATTCCTAGTTGCAATTCTTCCATAATAGATAAATTGTGAACGCTAGCTCTTGTTACTGTTGTTCCTTCTAACTCTACTGGTTCAAATACAGCTACTGGATTGATTAGTCCTGTTCTTGATGGACTCCATTCAATATAAGATAATCTTGTAGTAGCAATTTCATCTGCCCACTTAAATGCAATGGAGTGTCTTGGAAATTTTGATGTCATTCCTAAACTTTCTCCATAGGAAATATCATCAAAGGTAAGCACAAGTCCATCAGATGGTAAATCAAAGGTAGTAACTTCCTTTTCCATTTCCCCAATAACTGACACAATGGTTTCTTTGTTTACTCTATAATATGGTACAATGTCAAATCCTTGCCCACTTAACCACTGACTTTGACATTCTTTGCTATTGTGCATATCTACTCCTTCTGCCTCAATTAAAGCAAAGGCATAGAAATGAACCTTTCTTTTTGCAGTAATTTCACTATTTAACTGACGTACGGAACCTGCACATAAGTTTCTTGGATTTTTATACTTTTCTTCTTCCTCTGGGATTTCCTCATTCATTTTCTTAAAATCAGAATAAGGAATTACTGCTTCTCCTCGTAGCACTACTCTATTTTGAAAAGGGATAGAAATTGGTAAGTTTACAAATGTTTTTGCATTGTTTGTTACTACTTCGCCTACTTCCCCATTTCCACGAGTTACTGCCTTTTGTAACTTCCCATTTTCATAAGTAAGAACAATGGTAAGCCCATCTAATTTCCAAGAAAGTAGTCCATCTTTTTCTTTTAACCAATCTTTTAGTGATTCTCTATCCTTTGTTTTATCCAAAGATAACATAGGTGTTTCATGGGTTTCTTTTGGAAGTTCACTAAGCACCTCATACCCTACATTGACTGTTGGACTATTAGCAAGGACAATTCCTGTTTTCTTTTCTAGCTCTACCAACTCATCATACAACTTGTCATATTCTAAATTGCTCATAATTTCTCGACTTTCTTGATAATAGGCTTTACTTGCCTGATTAAGTAGAGCAACCAATTCTTTCATTCGATTTGTTGTTTCTATTTGTTTCATTCTATCTCTCCACTAATAAAATAAACCTTTTCTATTGATAAATCCTAGCATCTATCTCTTACAACCTAGATGCCAAGT
>CAJFOH010000045.1 GCA_904395845.1 uncultured Lachnospiraceae bacterium | reverse complement strand
GGCAGCTACCTGCTTCATTTCCATTGGAATTTCTGAATATTCTTCGCTTAAATTGGCATGACCTTTTCCTGTATTAACGATAACTAACTGATAGCCAAAGTCATTAAATGAAAAATTCATTTTGTGGTAACAAGGTTCATTCGAAGAAAAATCAAATAAGACAGTACCTCCAACTGCACAAGCCATTTGATCCATCATTCCAGAATCTTTGTTCCAATACTCATTCTCTGCGTATTTACCAATTTTAGCATAATCTGTATATGTCATACAGTTATTATTAAAGAAATAGTTTACAATGGAGCAAATCAACATTTCAAATGAAGCAGAAGAACTCACTCCTGCTGCTGGAATTACATTTGTAGAAATATATGCGTCAAACCCAGATACACAAAATCCATATTTCTTGATGCCTTCGCACATTCCTGCCAACAAACCTTCTGTATTGCCATTCATACTTAAACTTTTTAGGTCTAATAAATCTATAACAATTTTATTTTTGTAGCCCTCACTAGTAATATGAATTATATTACTGTTATTAGGGTATGCTGCACCTATTGTATCCATATCAATACTAGCAGCAAGTACTTTTCCACCATTATGGTCTGTGTGGTTGCCAATGATTTCTGTTCTGCCTGGTGATGTAAAATATTCGGCGTTTTCATGGTGATAAATTTTCTGAAAACAACTTGCAAGATGTTGAAAGCGTTTGTAACTAATGTAGCTTTCACCATAAATATTTTGAAGTGATGTTTTTTCTGGTAAGTTCATTTTGATACCTCCGTTTCCTTTTAGGCTAATTATACTCTCTAGCCACAAAAAATCCTTAATTATCCAATGGAAAAAGAGTAAAATCTTGCGTGCTATTAAATATATATGATAAAATATAAGTAATTTATTGATTTTTGGAGTGTGAAAAAATGCAAATCATAACAAATCAATTTCATAAAGAATTAAAAAAACATGGCAGTGACCAATTTCCTTTTTTAGTAAGCTATGAACGACTGTCTAAATATGAATCAGGCTCTTTTATGTGGCATTGGCACCCTGAAATTGAAATTACAGTGATTCAAAAAGGGAATATGTGCTATAAAGTGAATCATTGTGTTTATCATTTGAAAGAAGGGGATGTATTATTTGGAAATTCAAATGTTCTTCATACAGGCAGCATGGAAAATATGCAAGACTGTGAGTACATATCCATTACTTTTGATACCAAAATGATATATGGATTTTTTCAAAGTATAATTTGTAGTAAATATGTAGAACCAATCATACAAGATTTTTCTTTGCCTGCAATTCTTTTCGACGGTTCACAAGTATGGCATGAAAATTTTATAGTATTGATTTGGGATATAATTAAAGTTTATCACAATAAACCTTTATTCTACGAGTTTGATTTAACAATTAAAATACAAACTATGTGGAAAATGCTGCTTGAAAACTATTCTAGCAATAGGCAACAAATTGCATTGAATAAATCCGAACACGAACGAATTAAGAGAATCATTACATTCATTGAACAAAATTACATGAATAAATTTACATTAAATGATGTTGCATTGCACATTCATCTATGTGAAAGTGAGTGTTGTCGTCTATTTAAAAGATATATGAATGTTTCCCTTTTCTCTTTTCTTCAAGAGTATCGAATTGAAAGAAGTTTAGAGTATCTAAACTGCCAAGAGTCTATCAGTGAAATTGCTGGAAAGGTTGGATTTTCCGACTCAAATTACTACTCAAAAGTATTTGCTAAAATAAAAGGTTGTAGTCCACAAAAATATCGAAAAAAGATGAGAAATAATCTATAACTATCATGTAGTTAGAAACAAGCATAGGAATAAAGAAAGATATAGTTGGATAGGAAACAAATATGTTTAATAGTTGAAATAACTTGTCAAGTTTGAATGAGCTAGTAAAATTAGGGATTTTTGGTACTTTTGTATGGGAGGAATCATAGCAAAATTGTAAATTTTGAAAGAATCTTAAATAAAAAATAGTATTTGCCACTATTTGAATTGGCAAAAGAATTGTACAAAGACCAAATATATGCTTATTATTATGACTTGCCATTTGAAGAAACATTACTTCGTCATAAGATAAAACCTAATTGTAATGAATTTGGAGAAGAGGCCATGCGAAGGTGGTGGATTATATGGGATTATTCAAGAGGAATTGTTTCGCAAAGAGGATATAAAGATGATAGGTTAGAAGATACCATAAATTATATTTATGAAGAAGTGTGTTCAGATAGAAAAGTAAAAAGACATTCTTGTAATAATTAAATGTAGGTTATAACTTGTGAATATAAACGGATGAACCAATCAAGACTTCTATGGAAGCCTTGATTTTTTATACTATAAATAAAAACTATTTTGTTCCAATTTCTAGTACTAGGAAAGTAGAGGGTCTAATAGAAAATGTTAAGGTTGTAGATGTATTGCATTGCTGACTATAAAGGAAGTATTATTGGTAGAATTATTAATATTAGGGCAGATGAAAAAATTGGGGCGAAGACGAAATGATTGCCCAAGTAAACGATAAGTTATTTTTTACAATCCAGTTTACAATACTTACATAAAGATGGGAGAACAGATATACTTTTAGTCTTTTTATCATATGAAAAAATCATTAGATAAATACAAAATTAAAATTGGTTTTATAATATGATAGAGATATAGTTAATTTAGGAGGTATATTAACAAGAAGATAAATACTGTAAGAAATATTGTCAATTACATAGTAAATAAAATCATCAACATTTTTAGAGAAATATATAACTTCTATTTAAAATGGGGAAAAAGAAGTTGAAATTATAGAAGCTCACTTAATGACAAATCATGTATATATGCTAGTAGGTATAACTTTAAAGATTAGTGTTTCAAGCTTTATGAGATATTTGGAAAAATAAGGTGATTTATAATGTTGGAATCAAAGATGCAAATCTAAAGTATAAATTTAACAGAAGACACTTCTTGAGATAAGAAGATTATGTAAGTACAGTGGGAGTAAAGGAAGTAACAATAAAGAAGTATATTAAAGAGTAAGGGAATTATTAGATATTATTAGATAAATGAAGTGTTTAAGGAAAGGAGATTTTTTAGAATAGAAAGTAGTACAAATCCCATTTTAAAGAGGAAAAGTGGCAAAGGCAAGATGGTTTAAATTAAGTAAAATCCAGTGTCTTTAGGTGCTGTTTGGTAATAAAAGATTATAACCGTGACCAAAACACCCATTTCATTAATGGTGAGAATTTAGAAATGATGGCTTGACCATGTTATGGGAGGGGGATATAATGAAGCTATGGAAATTAGAATTGGAGGAGGAAAATAAATGAAGAAAGAGATTATTCTTTTATTAATT
>CAJFOH010000044.1 GCA_904395845.1 uncultured Lachnospiraceae bacterium | reverse complement strand
TAATGTTTCTTTGTTCTTAATGATTTCTTTTAAATCTCTATATCCTTTTTCCTTTGCAAGACGAATAGTTTCTTTTACACATTCTCTTTCTGTTTTACAATCTGAGATAAATTTCTTATATCCTTCATTTATCTTATGTAATTCATTTAATTGTTCTTCGCTGTATGACTTCCATGCATTTTCTCTTTTCATCTTTCTTCTCCTTCTTTCTATTTCTTTCTTTCGTATGTTTTAAACTTATCTATATATGGTTTATATATATGAATATCTCTCTGTATATATTTTCTAAATTATATACAGAGAAATCTACTATACTTTAATCTTATCACCTATGTCACTTTTTTAATATGAATGGTTCTTTACTCTTTAAGATTCTATCTACTTTCACCATTTGTCTTTCCTTGAAATAGACTAAATTTCTCTTGTATAATTTCTTAACCATTCTACTTCATCACTTGTAAGATATGGGGAAAGTTTTTCAAATACCATTTTATGATAATTATTAAGTATATCTTTTTCACGTTCTGTCATAATAGTTGGGTCAATAGCATCTAAATCAATTGGTGCATAAGTAACTGGCTCAAACTCCATAAATTGACCGTACTCTGTCTTTTCTGCTTTTTTACAGATTAATTCATTTTCTGTACGAATACCATATTCACCTTCTAAATATACTCCAGGCTCATCTGTTGTAACCATTCCTTCTTCTAGTACTGCACTATCATTTCTTTCAGGAACAATTTTCCAACGGAATCCATTTGGTGCTTCATGAATATTAAGTAAATATCCTACCCCATGTCCAGTTCCACAACGATAATCAAGTCCTACTTCCCACAATGGTCCTCTACTTAAAATATCTAAATTTTGTCCACAACAACCATGTAAAAATTTTGCACTAGCTAGATTTAAGTTGGAACGAAGAACTAATGTAAAATGATATCGCTGTTTCTCTGTAATTGGACCTAATGCCATTGTTCTTGTAATATCTGTTGAGCCTTCAAAGTAATGTCCACCAGAATCTACTAATAAAAATCCTTTTGGTTCTAGTACTGCACATGATTCTTCTGTGGCACTATAATGCATCATTGCCCCGTTTGCTTCATACGCACAAATAGTATCAAAGCTTAAATCAATAAATCCTGCTTGTTCTTCTCTTCTCTTTTCTAAATAATCAGAGGCAGTAATTTCTGTCATTGGAATTTTTCCAATATTGGTCTTTAACCAGTACATAAACTTTGTAAATGCTACACCATCTTTTATATGAGCCTTACGAATATTGTCAAGTTCTACCGAATTTTTAATGGCTTTCATTGGTGTAGTTGGGTTTAACTTATCAATAATGGTAACTGTCTTTGGCAAATTACTTACAATTCTAAAATTTACCTTTCCTTTTGCAAGAAGAACCTTTGCATTTTCTTCAATATGACCTACAAACTCATAAATTTCTTCATACTTATGAATTTGTACTTTATTTTTCTTCATTTCTAAGCAAATGGCTTCGTTTAATACGCCTTCTTGTACAAAGAAGTGGGCATCTTGTTTCCCTATTACAACGAATGATAATACAATAGGAAAATGTTTTGCATCGTTTCCACGAATGTTAAATAACCATGCAATATCATCAAGAGAAGTTAAAATGTGATAATCCACACCTTCTTGTTCCATTTGACTTCTTACATCTAATAATTTCTCTGCAGAAGACTTTCCACTATACTTAATATCTAATGCATACGCAGGTTGCTTTGATAAAGCTGGTCTATCTTTCCAAATCATACCTACCAAATCTTCATCTACTTTTAAACAACCATTTTTTTCTTTTACAATGGATAGGAAGTTTTCCCCTAAAGTAGTATTTATGACTCTTCCATCAAATCCAACACAACCACCTTCTTGTAGCTTTTCCTTAATAAACTCACTAACTGTTGGAACGTTTTCCTCTCCCATTTTATATAATTCAATGGTAGAACCTTCTAATTGATTGGCTGCTTGAATAAAATATCTTCCATCTGTCCATAATCCAGCTTCTGTTTTTGTAACAACTGCTGTTCCAGCAGAGCCTGTAAATCCAGTAAGAAACATTCTTGCCTTAAAATAATCACCTACATATTCAGATTCATGAAAATCAGAGGTTGGAACAATATAAATATCAATATTTCTCTCTTGCATTAACTGACGCAATGCTTCTAATCTTTGTTTTATCATACTTATCTCCTTTCTTCTTTTTTCTAATATTCTATGGAAAAGACATCGTTTCTCTAAATAAAATGAAACACAATATGTTACATTACCTATCGCTTATTGGTATTTCACTTGTATTTTTGTTAAACACATATATTTTCTACATTTTATATCTTCCGTTCATTATATCATACTGAGAATAAAAGTCAAATAAACTTATTACTTTAACATCTCTTCTAACACTCTACCATCTGCCTCTTTTAACTGACAACCAACTAACTTTGCCATAGTTGGACCTTCGTCTACTAGACACATATCTTCAATCTCTACTCCTTCTTTAATATCTGGACCAATTCCATAGAAAAATGTTGTATAATTTGGTTTTGTTGGTAAGTATCCATGAGTTGCTTTCATTTCATGGAAATTTCCATCTTCGTCTGTGATTTCCTTTGTATATACATCAAACTCATCTTGATAATAAAACCCTTCTTTTGCTTCTATCATAAATGTGGCATTTCCATCTGCCCCTAACTGAATGATTTCCTCATTGGTAAAAATTTGTTCAATTCCTGCTCGTTTATCTTTTTTCATTTTTTCTAACAATTCAAATACTTCTTGTTTCAAAGCCATATTATTTTCATCTTTTATATAAATATAACAAGAACCATCACAATGCCTTGCCAATACTTTCCAATCCACAATGTTTCCTTCTTTTATTTTTATATATTTTTTTCTTCTAAAAATATAATTTGGATATACAACTGTATGAGTTTGTATTTGGCTATGATCACCTAATAATAAAATATTGGTATTTTCATACTCACCAATTTCTTTTAACGTATCAATAATTTCCCCCAAACGCTTATCATGACGCTTTAATGCATCGCTAATTTCTTTTCCATACATACCATGTTCATGACGATTGGTATCAACATCAGTAAAATGAACTAACGTCATATCTGGTCTTTACTCTTTTAAGGTATATAGCAGTGACTGTTGAACAAAATTATCTAAATATGGTTGTTTTTTTCCATTTCGCAATCCACCAAATTTTTGATTTAGTTTTAACTGATACAGTGGACTACCATTTAAAAAACTTACTGCTATTTGATTTTCATAAGGACGATTTGGCCAGATTTCTGGCAAATTATATTGTATGTTTGATTTTGCAGTTACTGGCCATAATAAAGAAGCTACTTTATACCCCTTTTTTATTGCCTCATCATATACCGTTGTTCCTTTTATAAATCGTCTTTGCCAAAACCAGTCAGAATCTTTTCTATTTGGCTGAATTTGTAAGTTATTTACAATTCTATGATTGTTTGGATATTTCCCTGTAATAATAGATGTATGGGCTGGATAAGTTAATGTAGGATATACACTTTTTACTGTTTTACAACCACTTGCTTTTTCAAAAAACTTTGCAAAATTTGGTAAACGCTTCATTTCTTCTATGTCTACTGTTCCTACTGCATCTAAAGATAATACTAATAATTTTCGTTTCATAATTTCTCCTTTTATTCCTCTGCTTCTTCTTTTAATCGTTTT
>CAJFOH010000043.1 GCA_904395845.1 uncultured Lachnospiraceae bacterium | reverse complement strand
GGCTTTAACTTCTTCCATTTTATGATTGACTTAGAACAAGGACCATGTGTTGCAAAGCGTTTAACTGGATGTGGTTCTGGAACAGAATATTTGGCAGTAACTCCATGGGGAGATTTATATCCATGTCACCAATTTGTTGGTGAAGAAGATTTCCTATTAGGAAATGTAGACGAAGGAATAAAGAAAAAAGATTTAGTCAATGAGTTTAAACTTTGCAATGTATATGCAAAAGATAAGTGTACCAACTGTTTTGCTAAATTCTATTGTAGTGGAGGATGTTCTGCAAATTCCAATAAATTTCATGGAAGTATTACCGATACTTATGATATTGGTTGTGAAATGCAAAAGAAACGAGTAGAATGTTCGATTATGATTAAAGCCGCTTTAGCAGATGAAGAGTAAGTATAACGGAATGAGAAGAAAAGAATAATAAATAAACTGGCACCTTTTTTCGTGGTAATCTACGAAAGAGGTGTTAGTTTTTATCACACAGTGAAAAAAGTAGGTCAGGTGATTAAGAGAATAAAAGAAAAAAGAAAGAGAGCAATGTTTGTTTTGTATTATCTAAAATAATTGTAAAATAAAAAATATAGATTGAAAAACAAGCAAGGATTGGTTATACTATAACAGATAACAATGTGTTATGAGATAATAAGTTTCTTTTAGAAAATGATTATAAAATATGGTTTATGTTAAAATAACAAAAGAAAAGCAAATAACGTTTGCTAAATGGAAGAAAAAGGACATACTTAGGAGTTTAATATGTATAAAATTTTAGAAACAGATGGAATGGCAAAGCGTGGACAGTTAGAAACTGTGCATGGTACAATACAAACGCCAGTATTTATGAACGTTGGTACTTTGGCAGCAATTAAAGGTGCTGTTTCCACCACAGATTTACAGCAAATTAAAACACAGGTAGAATTATCCAATACCTATCATTTACATTTGCGACCAGGAGATAAGGTAGTGAAAAAATTAGGTGGTCTTCATAAATTTATGAATTGGGACAAGCCAATTTTAACAGACTCTGGTGGTTTCCAAGTATTTTCTCTTACAGGACTTAGAAAGATAAAAGAAGAAGGTGTCTATTTTAACTCCCATATTGATGGTAAAAAAATATTTATGGGACCAGAGGAAAGTATGCAAATACAGTCCAACTTAGCATCTACCATTGCAATGGCATTTGATGAATGTCCGCCCGCACTTGCAGAGAGAACATATATTGAAGCATCAGTAGCACGTACCACACGTTGGTTAAAGCGCTGTAAAGCAGAGATGGAACGTTTAAATTCACTGCCTGATACTATTAATAAACATCAATTATTATTTGGTATTAATCAAGGTGGAATTTTAGAAGATGTACGAATTGCACATGCAAAAGAAATTGCACAACTAGATTTAGATGGATATGCCATTGGTGGATTGGCAGTAGGAGAAAGCCATGAGGATATGTATCGAGTGCTAGATGCCACAGTGCCACACTTACCAAGAAATAAGCCAACTTATCTAATGGGAGTTGGAACACCTGCCAATATTTTAGAAGCAGTAGAGCGTGGTGTAGATTTCTTTGATTGTGTCTACCCATCAAGAAATGGTCGACATGGTCAAGTATATACAAACAAAGGAAAGATGAATATTTTAAATGCAAAGTTTGAATTAGATGATAGACCAATTGAAGAAGGCTGTCAGTGTCCAGCTTGTAAGCACTATTCAAGAGCATACATTCGTCATTTATTAAAAGCGAAGGAAATGCTTGGAATGAGACTTTGTGTATTACACAACTTGTATTTCTATAATACAATGATGGAAGAAATTCGCCATGCCATTGAAACTCATACATTTAAAGAGTATAAAAAGAAAAAGTTAGAGTCAATGGAACGAGGCGACGTATAAAAATAAAAAAGATTTGGAGTGTTATGGGTGTATTTTCTTGTTCAATGAAATCGCTCATTTCATATAAACAATTTAGGAGGATTTTAGTATGTTTACATTAGCTGCAACAAATGGTTCTATGGGAATCATTGGTATGTTGGTTTATATTGTAGTAATTGTTGGTGCAATGTACTTTATTGCAATTAGACCACAAAAGAAACAACAAAAACAACTTGCTGAATTATTAGCAGGATTAGAAGTAGGAGATACTGTACTTACAACATCAGGATTTTATGGTGTAGTAATTGATATTACAGATGATACTGTAATCGTAGAATTTGGAAATAATAAAAACTGTAGAATTCCAATGCAAAAAAGTGCTATTATTCAAGCAGAAAAGCCTGGACAAGCAGAATAATAATATCCTATACAGAAAAAAGGAAACAATAAAATTGTTTCAATAAAAAAGTATCGCATATTAGCAAAAAGCAAAGTGCGATACTTTTTTTGTTGTAGAAAACATATCATAGGGTAAGAGTCTATCAATTCTGTAAAAATTAATATGGTAGACGAAGTACACTTTTTTGATATTGCTTTGGTGACATTCCATAGGTTCGTCGGAAAATACGAATAAAATAACTAATATCGTTATACCCACAAGCAGTAGCGATAGAAGTAATAGGCAAATCAGAAGAATTTAATAAAGTAATTGCCTTTCTCATACGAACATGATGAATAAAATCTGTTAATGTAGAACCAGTTTCTTTTTTAAATAAGTTAGAAAGATAGGTTTTACTAAGATTAAACATATCTGCAAAAAAATTCAAACTTAATTCTTCCATATAGTGAAAATCAATATATGAAATAATATCTTTAGTAACGAGAGAATATCCTTTCATAGAGTGATTGACTACCAGTAGACAATACTTATGAAGGATATCTGTTTCTATATTTTTTAATTCTCGCATAGTATTCATATGATTAATAGAAATCGCTATTTTTCTAGATAGCTCATCAATATATAAAGGGTGAACATCAGCAAATTCAACAGCTTTTCTACAAAGGGTATTTAAAATAATAAGAGAATTTTGGGTATTCTTTACCACATTATCCGTTCTAGGTTTAATATAGAAAGTAGTAAATTTTTGATGAAGCAACAAGGCACGCTTATAATCGCCAGAGGTAATAGCAGCAATTAATTGATTTTCTACTTTATATCGTTCCTCAATGCTAGACAATGCAATTTCTGAATTTTCTTCTATATCTATCACTGGTTGTATCGTTTGGAACAAAGGGCTAAGGTATTTGGAAGTATCTGTAACGGTATAAACTTCTCCTAGATATTCATGAGCAAGATGCAGAATAAAGGATACAAACATTGGGATATTATGAATAATTGGTAAGGAGTCATAAAGGGAAGTAATGTCTGTAAGCAAATGTTCTGGTACTTGGTTTTCTTTTAAAATTCCATGAATATCCTCTGCTGGTAACTTTAGGTTTAAAAAAGGACCAATAATAAAGTAGGGAGAGTCCTCTTCGTTTAGGCAATGGCTTGGAACAAATACCATATAGTACATAAAATTAAAGTTATCAATAATCTGTAATATTGTATTAGGTTTGACATATTGTTTCAATTGGGTAAACATAGTTTCATAGGGATAAGTTCCATATAGATGTAATCGAAATCCATTATCAATCATAGAAAGATTGGAATTATCCTTTCGTATAATAGTTGTATGCACATTAGAAACTGCTAATTCATTTTGAAATACTTCTAAATTATGTAATGCCATAGTATCATTCCTTTTTTAAATAAATAAGTAATAGGGGATAGGGTATCATTCATACATCTTAGATGTATGAAAAAATATATTCTATCAATATAGTATCATAGAAAACAACAGATAGGAATATCTGTATAGTAACAATACAATCTTTATTGTATCCTATACTATAACATAATATTGTACAATTTTCAAAGTAAATTATTATGGAAAAAAAAGAAAAAAAGATGTATTTTAAATGTAACAGTTAATGTCTAGTAATTAACAAAGTTTTATTACTAGAAAAGATATTATAGACCCAATAGATAGTTGCTAGTTTTTTTTTCAACAAATAAGTGAATAGTTTCCATTTGTATTTGTAAAATATAAATATAAGAAATAGGGACTATTTTTCATTTACGCCTTATTTGTTAACAAAATATCATGCAAGGAGGAACAATCACGATGGTAAATTTAAGAGAAAAACCATACTACCTTAATGATGAACAAATCAAATGGGTAGAAGACACAATTGCTTCTATGACAATCGAAGAAAAGATTGGACAATTATTTGTAAACATGGTTGCAAATGAAGAAGAAAGAAAACCTGAAAACATTAAAAAAGTGTTAGACACTTATCACCCAGGTGCCATTCGTTATCACAATGCTTCCAAAGAAGAATTGTTAGATATGACAAATTGTTTACAACAAACAACAAAGATTCCATTATTAATTGCTTCTAACTGTGAAGCTGGTGGCAATGGTGGTACAAAAGGTGGAACACCAATTGCTAATGGTGCAGCACTTGCAGCAATTGATTCTGAAGATGCTGTTCTTCAAATGGCAGAGGTAGCAGCAAAGGAAGCGGCAGCAATTGGTTGTAACTGGAACTTTGCACCAATTGTAGATTTACCTTATAACTGGAGAAATACAATTATTCAATTAAGAGCATTTAATAATAATCCAGATGACGTTATTCGTTATTCCAAAGCATTTTTTAAAGGAATGAGAAGTCAAAACTTAGCAACTTGTATGAAACATTTCCCAGGAGATGGTACAGAAGAAAATGACCAACACTTACTTATGGGAATTAATGAATATGATTGCGATAAGTGGGATGCTACTTTTGGTAAGGTATATAAAGAATTAATTGATGATGGTGTTATGACAATTATGGCAGGTCACATTGCACTTCCTGAATATTCAAGAAAGTTAAGACCAGGAATCAAAGACGAAGACATTCGTCCAGCTACATTAGCACCAGAATTAATTACAGACTTATTAAAAGGACAATTAGGATTTAACGGTCTTGTAGTAACAGATGCTTCTCATATGATTGGTATGTTTGGAGCAACCATTCCAAGAAGTGAACAAGTACCACAAGCAATCGCAGCAGGTTGTGATATGTATCTATTCTTCAACGATAGAGAAGAAGATTTTGGATACATGATGGAAGGGTATAAGAACGGAACTATTACAGAAGAACGTTTAAATGATGCACTTCATAGAATTTTAGGTGTAAAGGCAGCATTAAATCTTCATACACAACAAGCAGAAGGGAAGCTTGTAAAGTCAAAAGAAGGCTTAGAAGTAGTAGGTTGTGAAGAACACCGTAAAATTTCAAGAGAATTTGCAGATAAGTATGTAACATTAGTAAAAGATCGTTTAGGATATTTACCTATGACACCAGAAAAGTACAAGAGAATCAAACTTGTATACATTGGTTCTGAAGCAATGGTAATTGCAGGTACAAAGTTTAAATCAAACGATGAAAATATTATAAAAGATATTGTAGAACAATTAGAAAAAGAAGGCTTTATCGTTGATGCAGAAGTTGCAACAAAGAAAGGCAAGATGGAAGAATTTAAGAAAAACTATGATTGTGTATTATTAGTATTAAATGTGCAAGGATTTGCTCAATTTAACACAATGCGTGTAAAATGGGACGAACCTGTAAAGCAACCATGGTATATGTCAGAACTTCCTACATTTGTAGTTTCTTTAAGTTTTACAAACAATTTAATTGACGTTCCAATGGCAAGATGTTATATCAATGCATATATGGATCACCATGAATCTTTTGAAGCAGTATTAGAAAAGATGATGGGCAAGAGTGAATTTAAAGGCAGATACAATGAAAATGTATTCTGTGGTAGATGGGAAACTAGATTCTAATTATTTTCATCTATTTACTTCTATATTAAAATATTTATTTCAGTTTATATTTAATATAGGCTATGATAAGTATTGTAGCCTATATTAATATAAGATACATTACATGAATTATAAATTAACGGAGGACAAAATGAGTAATTTCAACAAAAAGGTGAAGCCATTTGGTATGGCAGACAAGATTGGATATATGTTTGGTGACTTTGGTAACGACTTTACATTTATCCTTTCATCTTCATTCTTATTAAAGTTTTATACAGACGTAATGGGAGTAGATGCGACTATCGTTG
>CAJFOH010000042.1 GCA_904395845.1 uncultured Lachnospiraceae bacterium | reverse complement strand
TGCAGGGGCTTCTTGGGAGAAAGTTCCAGGAACAATAGAAAAATATTCCTCTTTTGTTGCTATTATCGTGACTGTATTATTTACAGTGGGAACTTGGAAAATAATTAAGAAAAAACTAAAAGGATAGACAGTAATTAAAATCAATAACAAGAAAAAAAGAATAGAAAATGATTAGAATTAATAAGAAGAAACAAAAATGCTGGAAAGTGATTAGAATTAATAAGAAGAAACAAAAAGGCTAGAAAGTGATTAAAATTAATAAGAAGAAATAAAAAAATAGAAAATGATTAGAATTAATAAGAAGAAACAAAAAGGCTAGAAAGTGATTAAAATTAATAAGAGAAAACAAAAAAGCTGGGAAATGATTAAATTTAATAAGAGAAAATAAAAAGGTTAAAAATTAGTAAAGGGAAAGATAGAAGTTAAAAATTAGTGAAGGATAGTTAAAAAACAATAAGGAAAGCGTAAGTAAGAAAAAAGGAGAAATGAAAGAGCAAAAATAGAAAAAAAACAAAATATAGTGGATAATAGGAAAAGTAATATTATTACAGGTGAATGAAAGAGAGGAAAAGATACCAAGATGATACATTAGATAGTAGTATTTATTTACTATCTAATGTATGTGCATATTTTTTTAACATATCAACAAACAAGCTTATATTCTTGGAGGGGATAACACCCTGTTGCAATACATAAGAAAAATTGCGATGATAAGTTGTGTGGGTATCCAATATGGATAGTTCCTTCGCTTGAATAGAGGATTTTGTAACAAGAGAGGAAATGATAGTAATACCTAGTCTGTTTTTTACAGCTTCTTTAATGGCATAATTGCTTCCAAAAACCATAATATTTTTTGGTTGAATGTGGTTGGAAGATAAGAAATAATCCAAATATTCTCGTGTACCAGAGCCAGATTCACGACTAATCCAAGTTTGATTATCCAAGTTTGAAAAAGAAAATGGGGTCGAACATAGACTATGATTGTGAGGAACAGCAAGTACCATAGTATCGTGATAAAAAGGTGTCACTAATAAGTTAGAAGAGAAGACATTTCCTTCTACTAAGGCAATATCCACCTGAAAATGTTTCATTTTTTCACAAATATCATGTGTATTTTCTATAATAACTTCTAATTCTAGCATAGGGTATTTAGAAGAAAATTCCCCCAAAAACTCAGGTAAAAAATACTCCCCAATAGTAAAGCTTGAGCCAATTCGTAGTTTTCCTTTGGTAATATGCTGGTAATCAAGTAAACTTTCTTTTGTTTCTTCCAATAGATTTAGTATTTGCTTAGCACGTTTATAAAGAAAATATCCTGAATCTGTGATATGAATTTGTTTTTGTTTCACAGAGCGTTGAATTAAGTTAGTTTCAAAATACTGTTCTAAATATTTAATGTGTAAACTAACACTAGGTTGGGATAAATTAATTGCTTCTGCTGCCTTTGTAAAACTTTCATATTCCACAACAGCCATAAATGTTTTTAATTCTTCAATCATACAAACTCCTACAAAAAAATATTATTAGAAACTATACAAAAATATAAGAAAAAATTATTATTAAAAATCCTAATGATTATTATTAAACTTATTTATTTTACTTATCATAATACATCAATTATACTTTTATTGACAAGTGTTTTTTTCAAGGATGGTTGAAAAGAAGTATAGGATAAGAAAGGATATAAGTATGAACCAAAGTAGTTTATGGAAAAAGAAATTAAAGGAGAGTAGAGATGAGATTTTAGGAATATTACCAGGTTTTCTTTTATGCACAGTGATTGCGTGTTTGGGAAAATGGATTGGAAGTTTTGTTCCAAGTATTGGTGGGGCATCCATTGCTA
The DNA here is from genome assembly GCA_904395845.1 of uncultured Lachnospiraceae bacterium. GTDB lineage: Bacteria > Bacillota > Clostridia > Lachnospirales > Lachnospiraceae > Fimimorpha. The sequence goes on along the minus strand of CAJFOH010000042.1, from coordinate 3,161 downwards.
TTTTTTTAGGATTATTTGTAGGAAATACATTTGGGCGTCATAAAAGGTATGCAAAGGGTTCTAAGTTTTCTGAGAGTAATTTGTTGTCTTACTCCATTGTGTTATTAGGCGGTACATTAAGTGCAAATACCATTTTAGAGTTAGGCATATCAGGAGTTGCATTTATTATTCTTCAGATGATTATTACAATTGTATTTGCCATTTGGATTGGAAAAAAGCTAGGATTTTCAGAAAATTTTCAATATCTAATGGCAAGTGGAAATGCAGTATGTGGTTCGTCCGCCATTGCAGCAACAGCACCAGTCATACAAGCAAATGATGAAGAAAAAGGGATTACAATTACTATTGTGAATGTAACAGGAACAGTATTAATGCTATTATTGCCATTGTTAGCAGGCATATTCTTTCAAAATGAATTGGTAAAAACATCAGCGCTCATTGGTGGAACTTTGCAATCCGTTGGACAAGTAGTTGCAAGTGGAAGTTTTGTTAGTGAGGAGGTAAAAGATTTAGCAACAATATTTAAAATTGTTCGAATTATATTTTTGGTATTTGTTGTACTAGGTCTTGGAACAAGAAAAAAATCTTCCATAGAACATAGAAAAGAAAACAATACAAAAACAAAAATTAAAGTACCATGGTATGTGATAGGATTTTTTATTATGTGCTTTTTGTTTACCATAGGTATTATTCCAGCAGGAGTTTCAAGAACGTTTAAAATAATTAGTAATAATTTCGAAATTATTGCACTTGCAGGAATTGGTATGAGAGTGAATGTTCGAGAATTAGTCAAAGAAGGCCCAAAGGCTTCTATTTATGCATTAGGGGTGGCAATAGTACAAATTGTATCAGCTACAATATTAATTGGATGTTTGCTTTAAAAGAAGAATAAAAAACGTCGGTGGTTTGTGTGCCATCGACGCTTTTTATATGTGATTATTTAACAGTATTTAATTCCATTCCAGTAGATTGGGCTATAAACTTTAGCTTCCTTTGGAAGTGTAACATCTTTTAATGCCCATTTTTTAAATTCTTCAAATCCAGTACGGTCTACAATATAGCCAATATGTTCTTTTCCACCAGGAGCATTTGGGTCGATGTACTTTTCTACATAGTCATAAGTATTTAAAATAATTTTTACAATGCTGTCTTCATCAACCCATTTAATAAAGTCTTGGCCAAGACGTGGGTTTTTCTTACCAGTACGTCCAAGTAAAGTTAGGCGATAATATTTTTTCTCGCTTCTTGTCCAAGCAGCATTTGGACAGCTAAGAATACATTCACCACAACCAATACAGGTTTCTTCATTTCTTTGTGGACGGAAGTTTACAGGAGTTAAAGCAGAAACAGATTTCTTTTTACATACTTTCACGCAAGCACCACAACTTACACAACGGTCAGGGTTAAATTGTGGAATTGTCATTCCCATAATGCCAAAATCATGCATTCTTACCTTGGCACAGTCATTGGGACAACCAGTAAGGGCAACCTTAAAATGCAAATCATTTGGAAAGATTGCTTTTTCAATTCGTTTTGCAAATCCAGTGGTTTCATAACAAGCATAAGGGCAAGCCTTATTACCAATACAAGAGGTAATATTTCTTGTTCCAGAAGCAGGATATCCACAGCCAGCTTCCTCTTGATTAATTTCTAAACCTTCAATAAGTTCTTGTAAGGCAGCATTTACCTTTGGAATATTGTCAAATGGAATTCCTAATATTTCAAAGCCTTGTCGACTTGTAATATGAACCGTACCATCTCCATAGGTTTCAGCAATTTCAGCGATTTTTCCTAAATGCTTGGAGTGAATATGTCCTCCTGGAACACGAACACGAGATGAAGTAATGCCACGACGTTTTGTAACACGAAATGCGTTCTTTTTCAATTGTTTAGTATTAATATCCATGTGAAACCTCCTAGTCAATTAATGTTTTTCCCTTTGTATAGTTAAATACTGGACCATCCAAACAAATGTAAGTATCATTGATTTTACAATGTCCACATTTTCCAAGGCCACAACACATTTTTCGTTCTTGGGAAATCCAAATATTTTCTTCTGGAATTCCAAGTTCTAATAAGCCTTTTACAGAAAAATGCATCATAGCAGGAGGGCCAACAACAATAGCAACTGTATTTTTTAAATCATTAATTTTGATTTCTGGAATGTATTTTGTTACAAGTCCAATTTGACAAGCAGTATCGTTATCTGCACAGTCTACCGTTAAAATAACGTCCATAGTTTGTTTCCATCTGCCTAAATCTTCTAAAAATAAAATATCATGAGGCGTTTTAAATCCAGCGATTAATGTCATATGATTGCGTTCTTCTTTGTGGTCAGAAAAATATTCTACTACACCACGAACAGGAGATAGACCTGTTCCACCAGCCATTACAACAATGTCTTTCCCTTTATAATCATTTACATTAAAACCATTTCCATAAGGGCCACGAAGAAGAAGAGTATCACCAACATAATGTTCAAAAATTTCATTGGTTACTTTTCCTACTTTTCGGATTGTTAAATCAATGGTGGTGTCTGTAATACCACTAACAGAAATAGGGGCTTCCCCATATTTTGGAATGGATACTTCAAAAAATTGACCTGGTTTTACATTACCAGAGTATTCCATGCGAAAGGTGTATTCAATTTCTGTATGTTTGATTACTTCTAAAATTTTAGAAGGAAATGGAATGTAATCATTTGTTATCATTGTTAGCTACCTCCTTTAAACCGTCTTGTAACTTATTAATACAGTTGGAAAATGAAATATATTCTGGGCATATATCATCACAGCGTCCACACCCTACGCACATGTGGTAACCATTTCGTTGTTTGTAATCAAGAACTTTATGTAATACTTTAAAACGCATACGTTGACCATTTTTTTTACGATAGCTTTCCCCACCTGCAACATTGGTAAAGCCATCAACCATACAAGATGCTTGCACTCGTCTACGTTCCCCAACTTTTCCATTATCTGTATAGAAAATGTCTTGCATAGTAAAGCAAGTACAAGTTGGACAAACAAAATTGCAACGTCCACAAGCGATACAACGGCTATCATACTCATCCCACATAGAGCTTTTTGCAACAGATGCATCTAAGTCTTCAGGAATATGAACGGAAATGTTATTTTGAGTCACATAGTTTGGTGTAACCT
>CAJFOH010000041.1 GCA_904395845.1 uncultured Lachnospiraceae bacterium | reverse complement strand
CTTATGAAACCATAATAGGTTCTTTGGAAGCATTTACAAGATTGGCGAAAAAATGTAAGAAATAGGAACAATAAGTACATTCATTGTTATACATTATAATAAGAAAGAAAATAAAGAAAGAGGGTAGTCTACTGTTAAAAAGACTATCCTCTTTTCATTCAATGGAAAGCATACCTTTTGTTATAAAGTTATCTTATAAATTTAATCCCTTTTTAAAAGAAAAGAATGTGGCACAATAGTACAAACTACATAAGATAAATTGTATCACACAAATAAATATTAAATAATAAAGGAGTGCATTTGTGGAATGAAGTAGTAACGCTTTCGTGCTTGTAGCAGTAATTCCAAAGAGAAAAATACCTACAATAGAGATTACTTGTGACAAAAAGTAAAGTGCTACATAGCTTGCAATGGATGCAAGTATTTTTTGTTTGGAAATACATTGTCCCATGGCCATACAAGCAAAAAAGGAAATAGGATTTGTAATTAATGAAAAAATAATGATAATCCCAAATAAGATTACAAATGCAATAATAAAATCATGATATCCGTAAAATTTTGAAACTTGCATTAATGTAGGAATAATATCTATGATTTCTAATAATGGTTGTAAGCCAAATCGGATGATTATTCCAAGGAAAAAAACAAAGAAAGTAATCACTTGCCAAATGACAGCATTTATGATTTTGCTTACAATTAAGGTAGAAAGTTTTACAGGTAATGTAAAGGTTAAAAATCCTCTGTCGGTTAAAAAGCTTTTATAAAAGTCAATAATAATAAAAGCAAAACAGCCTAGAAATAAACCAACGATAGTAAAGATATAAATACCAAAAAAGAAGTTGGAAAGTGAGTGAATTAATACAGCATTAGTATATAGGCTAATTTTATTTATGATTAGTGACATAAAAGAAAAAATAAGAAAAAAGCCATAGGTTACAGAAAACATAGAGGATATATTTTTCATATCATATTTTAATACTTTTCTTAACATCGAAACACCTCCCTAAAATATTCATCCACAGATTTTTCATATTGCATACGAATGTTTTCCACAGAATTGTATAACATTACGTTACCATTTTGTAGAAAAATCACATCATCTAGCACTTGTTCAATGTCGGCGATTAAATGAGTGGCAATAATAATACTAGCTTCAGGATTATAATTTTGAATAATTGTTCTTAAAATATAATCTCTAGCAGCAGGGTCTACCCCAGCAATGGGTTCATCTAAAATATAAAGTTTTGCATTACGGCTCATGACTAAAATTAGTTGAACCTTTTCCTTTGTTCCCTTTGACATAGTTTTTAAACGTGTCTTTGGAGAAATACCTAAGGAATCAAGCATTGAGATAGCACGTTCCCTATCAAAATCCTTATAAAAATCTTGAAACATATCTAGTACACTAGAAACTGTATTTGACATATTTAGATAGGTTCTATCTGGTAAGTAAGAAATTAATTGTTTGCTCTCTACTCCTACTAAATGACCATCTACTTGAATTTCCCCAGAAGATTTTGTAATTAATCCATTGATTAATTTAATTAATGTCGTCTTTCCACTTCCATTTGGTCCTAATAATCCTACAATTCTTCCTTTTGGAATGATTAAGTCTGTTGGAGCAAGTGCGGTAAATGTGCCATATCGTTTGCTTACTTGTTTACAAACAAGAAGTGGTGGAGTGGATGTAATTGTTGCTTCATTCATAGCTTTTCCTCCTTTAATACATCAGAGATAAGTGTCATTAATTCTGATGAAGAATAATTTAACTGCTTCATTTTATGACAAAAGGAAGATGCCATTTCTTTTGCAAAGGCTTCTTTCATTTGCAACAAACGAAGGGTGTCGGTTGTAATATATTTGCCTTCTGTGCGATTGGTAAATATAATACCTTGTTGTTCTAATTGGGATAATGCACGTTGCATGGTGTTTGGATTCACACCAGCCATAGTTGCTAACTCACGAACAGAGGGAAGTTTTTCACCGGGCAAATATTCATTGGATAAAATTTTAAATTGGATTTGCTCTAAAAGTTGTAAATAAATAGGACGGTTAGAGTCAAATTTCCATGCCATAAAAATCTCCTTTCTACCTAACTGTATTAGATGATTAATACAATAATATAGTAATTGGGAATATATGTCAATAGAAAAAAGGTAGTCTATGAATTTGGTCTACAAAATTTTACATAGATTATACATAAATATACAAATATTTCACATAACTAAGGTTTTTGATTTTACATACAAAAGGTAAAATTAAACTTGTAAAAAACAAACACACCTTTTAGGGAGGATAACAGAATGAGAAAATTATTAGCACTAGCAACAGCAGGATTATTAACATTTGGGTTAGTAGGCTGTGGAGCATCAAACACAAGTACAATTACTGTAGTATCTCGTGAAGATGGCTCAGGAACAAGAGGCGCATTTGTAGAACTTTTTGGAATTGAAGAAAAGGATGCAGATGGAAACAAGGTGGATAAGACAATTGATGATGCAGAAATTACAAGTAGTACTTCTGTTATGTTACAATCCATTTCAGAAAATGAAAATGCCATTGGATATGTATCTTTAGGTTCTATGGATGAATCACTTGCAAAAGCTGCAAAAATTGATGGAGTAGAAGCCACTGTTGAAAATATTAAGTCAGGTGAGTACAAAGTAGCTCGTCCATTTAATATTGCAACTTCCAAAAACGTAAGTGATGTAACAACTGATTTTATTTCTTTTATTATGAGTGAAGAAGGGCAAAAAGTAGTTGAAGAAGCAGGATATATTAGCCAAGGCAATGAAGGAGCCTATGAAAAAAGTGATGTTAGTGGAAAAATTGTAATTGCAGGTTCTTCTTCTGTAACACCAGTTATGGAAAAATTAAAAGAAGCCTATACAAAGATAAATACCAATGTAACCATTGAGTTACAACAAAATGATTCTACCACAGGTATGAATTCAGTTATTGAAGGAGTTTGTGATATTGGAATGGCTTCTAGAGAGTTAAAAGACTCTGAGTTAGAAGCAGGATTAGAGCCAATGGTAATTGCTATGGACGGAATTGCAGTTATTATTAATAAAGAAAATGAAAAAGATTCTCTTAGTAGTGAAACAGTAAAAGCAATTTACACAGGCGAAGTTACTGATTGGACAGAAGTTGAATAATACAAAAAAAGATAAGTGAATATAGCAATAAACGCCTAGGTAGACTATATCTATCTGGGCAGTTGCTAGCTAGTAAAAAGGAGTTAAACATGAAAAATTTCAAAGAAAAGTCTATGGAAATACTATTTCTTCTTTGTGCATTAGCATCTGTATTTTCTGTTATTGTTATTTGCGTATTTTTATTTGCAAATGGAGTACCAGCTATCAAAGAAGTAGGATTTTTTGATTTTATTTTTGGTGCAAAGTGGAAACCAAGTAGTAACATTTTTGGTATATGGCCATTTATTGTAGGTAGTGTATATGTAACAGCAGGAGCAATTATTATTGGTGTACCAATCGGTATTTTAACAGCAGTATTTATGGCAAAGTTTTGTCCACAAAAATTATATAAAGTGTTAAAACCTATGATTGATTTAATGGCAGGAATTCCATCAGTTGTTTATGGATTTTTTGGGTTAGTAGTTATTGTACCAATCATGAAGGATATGTTTGGTGGTAGTGGAAAAAGCGTATTAACAGCTTCTATTCTTTTAGGGATTATGATTTTACCTACCATTATTAGTGTGTCTGAGTCAGCCATTCGTGCTGTACCAAATAGTTATTATGAAGGTGCATTGGCACTTGGTGCAACACACGAAAGAAGCGTATTTTTTGCAATGTTACCAGCTGCAAAATCAGGAATTTTAGCAGGTGTTATTCTTGGTGTAGGACGTGCCATTGGAGAAACTATGGCTGTTATTATGGTTTCTGGAAATAAAACAAAAGTTCCAGGTAGCATTTTTGATGGTGTTCGTACCTTAACTTCAAATATTGTTACTGAAATGGGATATGCTGCTGATTTACATAGAGAAGTATTAATTGCAACAGCAGTTGTATTATTTGTATTTATCCTTATTATTAATTTAGCATTTTCAGTTTTAAAAAGGAGAAGTGAATAATGGAAGCTACCAATAAACAAACATTAAAACAAAAATTAAAAAGTTATTCAAAAAGCCCTCTTTCCCTTGTGTTGTTTTTATTAGTGTCATTATCGACACTCATTACAGTTAGTGTAATTATTTTCTTATTAGCATATATATTAATCAAAGGTATTCCTCACATTACACCAGAATTATTTGCGTGGGAATACAATTCAGAAAACGTATCATTAATGCCAGCATTAGTAAATACTATTCTTATGACATTGGTATCTTTAGTGATTGCTGCACCACTTGGTATTTTCTCTGCTATTTACTTAGTAGAATATGCAAAACGTGGAAATAAAGTAGTAGAAGTAATTCGTATTACAGCAGAAACATTATCTGGGATTCCATCTATCGTATATGGATTGTTTGGATATTTATTATTTGTAATTGCTTGTGGTTGGTCTTATAGTATTTTAGGTGGGGCAGTTACTCTTGCCATTATGATTTTACCACTTATTATGAGAACAACAGAAGAAGCATTAAAGTCTGTTCCAGATTCTTTTCGTGAAGGAAGTTTTGGTCTAGGAGCAGGAAAGTTAAGAACTATTTTCCGTATTGTATTACCATCGGCAGTACCGGGGATTCTATCAGGTGTAATTCTTGCTGTTGGTCGTATTGTAGGGGAAACAGCGGCACTTATGTACACTGCTGGTACAGTAGCAGGTGTACCAGAAAACTTAATGGGTTCTGGTCGTACCTTATCTGTTCATATGTATGTACTTAGTAGTGAGGCATTGTATATGAATCAATCCTATGCAACAGCAGTTGTGTTATTAGTTGTAGTATTAGCAATTAATGGAATTTCAGGATTAATTGCAAAAAAAGTATCAAAGGCATAAGGATAGATGGAAAGAGAAACGTAACATTTCGTAGGAATGGTAATGTGCCATTAGAAAGAAATGAATGATAGACATCATAGAATCTTAATTCATAGAATCTAGATTTGTAGAATGTAACTTCATAGAATTTAAATTTATAGAATTAAAAATTATAGATTCAAGAAATAAATATTCAAGAATAAATGATAAAGACAACGAAAGTATGATGGAAATAGTAAGAAGAAAGGCATAGGTATGGATATGAGTAAAATATCAATTCAAAATTTAGAATTATTTTATCGTGATTTTAAAGCATTAAAAGGAATTAATTTAGAAATACAAGAAAAAGAAATTACAGCATTTATTGGACCATCTGGTTGTGGAAAATCCACTTTATTAAAGTCATTAAACCGTATGAATGATTTAGTAGAAGGTTGTCGTATTACAGGAAAAGCATTATTAGATGGAGAAGACATCTATGGTGATATGGACGTAAATGAACTTAGAAAACGTGTAGGAATGGTATTTCAAAAGCCAAATCCATTTCCAATGAGTGTGTATGATAATATTGCATTTGGGCCAAGAACACATGGAATTAAAAGTAAGGCAGTGTTAGATGAAATTGTAGAAAAATCATTAAGAGATGCAGCTATTTGGGACGAATTAAAAGACCGTTTAAAAAAGAGTGCATTAGGATTGTCCGGTGGGCAACAACAAAGACTTTGTATTGCTAGAGCTTTAGCAGTAGAACCAGAAGTTCTTCTTATGGACGAGCCAACATCTGCACTTGACCCAATTTCTACATCTAAAATTGAAGATTTAGCAACTCAATTAAAGGAAAAATATACCATTGTTATGGTTACACACAATATGCAACAAGCGTCAAGAATTTCAGATAAAACAGCATTTTTCCTAAGTGGAGAAATTATTGAATTTGGTGATACAAGCCAAATCTTTGTAAATCCTAAAAAAGCAAAGACAGAAGAATATATTACAGGACGTTTTGGTTGATTCTTTATGAAGGAAGATAAAAAAGGAAAGGATTAAGGAGGTATAAATATGGCAGCGCGTATAGTATATGCACAAGAATTAGAACATTTAACAAATACGGTTTCTAGAATGGGAGAGTTAATTGAGTTATCCATTAGCAAAGTAATGAATAACATTCATACTCTTGATGTAGAAGTGGCAAAAGAAATTATTGCAAGTGATGAACAAATCAATAAATTGGAAGAGGAAATTCAAAAGGAATGTATTTCTCTTATTGCAAAGGAAGCACCAGTTGCCAAAGACTTAAGAAAAATCGTTTCTATTATGCGTATGATTGCAGATATTGAGCGAATCGCAGACCATTGCAGTGATATTTCTGAATATATTATCTACCTATCAGAGAAAGAACCTATGACACCACCAAGCGAAATTGGTCAAATGTTTTTAGAAATGAAAGCAATGGTACACGATACCATTAGTAGTTTTGTTAAATTTAATGTGGAACGTGCCGAGCGTGTCATTAAAAGAGATGACATTATTGATAATTACTTCCATCAGTTAAAGGAAGAATTATGTGAAACAATGGAAAAAAATCCAAAGCTACTTCGCCAATGTGTAGATTACTTAATGATTATCAAGTACATAGAGCGTATGGCAGACCATTCTGCTAATATTGCTAGATGGATTCCATTTATTGTTAATGGGGAATTGGATTTACAACAATAAGCAAAGAATAAAAAAGTATTGTTAAGAGCTGTATTGCCATTTGTGGCTAACAGCTCTTTTTTACAAAAAATAATAAAAAAATGAATAATTCTTTAAAAATAAAGAAGAATGATGGATTGGTATTTTCAAAAAGAAACTTTGGTGCTATGATAGAGAAAAAATATAAGGGGTGATGTTTATGGAATATGTTAAAAAGTATGTTAGCATCGGATTAAATATTATAATACCAATAGTTCTTGTTTGGTTTTTTTGTGTGTTTGGATTAAAAGTATTGCATTTTTTCTTTCCCTTTTTTATTGGTTGGGTAATTGCACTGATTGCCAATCCGGTGGTAAAAGTGTTAGAGAAAAAGTTAAAAATTGTGCGAAAGCATAGTTCTATGATTATTGTAGTAGGTGTACTAGCAATTATTATTGGTGGATTGTATTTGCTAATTAGTAAGTTAGTTGTGGAAAGCATAGGATTTACCAAGTATTTGCCAAGTCTTTTAAATACCATTCAAATAGAGTTGCAACAAATGGGAGAACGATTCTCTGGAGTGTTATCCATGCTTCCAGATTCAATGGAAGAAAATGTATCACAAATTACGAAAAATCTCCACAAATACATTGGTAATGTAATTGCAGAGATTGGAGAGCCTACCATTGAGGCAGCAGGAAACTTTGCAAAAAGTATTCCTACTGTTTTTGTAAATGTAATCGTAATCATTTTATCTTCCTATTTTTTTATTGCGGATAAAGATAGTGTTTCCATGTTTCTCGTTCAGTTTCTTCCAAATTCATGGAAGCAATATATAAGTAAATTAAAGTACAAAGCCACTCATTTAGTAGGTGGATATTTTGTAGCACAATTTAAAATAATGATATTAGTCTTTGTAGTATTGTTAATAGGATTTGTAATACTTGATATTACTTATGCAGTGTTGTTTGCATTTCTTATTGCCTTTTTGGATTTTTTACCATTGTTTGGTACAGGAACAGCCTTAATTCCATGGGCAGTATTTTGCTTTTTCTCAGGAGATTATTCCATGGGAATTGGGTTGGCTATTATTTATGTAGTATCTCAAGGGTTACGACAATTATTGCAACCTAAAATTGTAGGAGATACTCTAGGACTAAATCCATTGGCTACATTAGTGTTTATGTATATTGGCTTTAAGATACAAGGGATTGCAGGAATGATTTTAGCTGTTCCAGTAGGAATTGTATTGTTAGAATTAATAAAAATGGGTTGCTTTGACTCATTTTTATATAATATTAGATTACTAGCCGAAGAAGTGAAAAAAATTAGAGATTATAGCAAAGAAGAAAAATAAAAAATAAGATTTGAGAAAATAAAGATTCAAATACTTGTGAAACCAGAAAACATCTAGTATAATAGTACAGAATAAGTTTTGTGAAAAGGTGAAGGAGGTTTCAAATGTTTAAAATTAACGAAAATTATTTAAAATTGCCAGGGAGCTACTTATTTGCAACTATTGGAAAAAAAGTCAATGAGTTTACACAAAAGAATCCAGATAAGACAATTATTCGTCTTGGAATTGGTGATGTGACTCAGCCATTAGCTCCAGCAATTATAAATTCTTTACATAATGCTGTGGATGAAATGGGTACACAAGAAGGATTTCATGGATATGCTCCAGATTTAGGCTATGAATTTTTAAGAAGTGCCATTGCAAAAAATGATTATGAAAGTCGTGGAGCAAATATTACAAAAGATGAAATTTTTGTTAGTGACGGAGCGAAATGTGACTGTGCAAATATTCAAGAAATTTTTAGCCTTGATAATAAAATTGCAGTATGTGACCCAGTATATCCAGTATATGTAGATTCCAATGTAATGGCTGGTCGAACAGGAACATACGATGCCCTTACAGAACGTTGGAGTGATGTTATTTATATGCCATGTACGAAGGAAAATAATTTTACACCAGAGCTTCCAAAGGAAACACCAGATTTAATTTATCTATGTTTTCCAAACAATCCAACTGGAGCTATGATTACAAAAGATGAGCTTCAGGTATGGGTAGATTATGCCAATAAGGTAGGTGCTGTTATTTTATACGATGCTGCATACGAGGCATATATCTCTGATGAAAATGTACCTCATACTATTTATGAATGTGAGGGAGCTAGAACTTGTGCCATTGAATTTAGAAGCTTTTCAAAAAATGCTGGGTTTACAGGTGTTCGTTTAGGATTTACAGTTATCCCAAAAGACTTAATGTGTGGTGATGTATCATTACATTCTCTTTGGGCAAGACGTCATGGGACAAAGTACAATGGTGCTCCTTATATGATTCAACGTGCAGGGGAAGCAGTATATTCCCCAGAAGGAAAAGAACAGTTAAAGGCACAAGTTGCATATTATATGAACAATGCTAGAACAATCAAAGAAGGATTACAATCTGCTGGCTATACAGTAAGTGGTGGAGTTAATGCACCTTATGTATGGTTGCAAACACCAGATGGAATGACTTCTTGGGAATTTTTTGATTATTTATTAAACAATGCAAATGTTGTTGGAACTCCTGGTTCTGGATTTGGACCAAGTGGAGAGGGATACTTTAGACTTACAGGCTTTGGTACTTATGAAAATACATTAGAAGCCATTAAACGAATTAAGAAAATGTAATACAAAAATGCTGATAAATACAATAAGTGGATTTATCAGCATTTTTTGTATAAAATCTTTTGTGCATAATAAATAAAAAATATAGAGGAAATTGGATATAACATAGAAAATAAATAAAAAGATTGTAGTTTCGTTTGTTCTATGGTTCAATAGAAAAAAAGCAAAGGAGATAGTAGATATGGCAATATTTAGTAGTACATTTCGCTCCAAATGTTTGGATAGAGATGTAGAGTTTCAAGTAATTATTCCAAATGATGACTTATCATTTTACAACAATGGAGTTAGAGAGTATAGAAAACCGAAAAAAACATTGTATTTACTTCATGGATATTCCGATTGTAGTAGTGCGTGGTTAATCAAAGGTTTGGCATTAGAAGTTGCTAATCAATATCATATTGCTATTGTAATGCCAACAGGAGAGAACAGTTTTTATTTGGACCAAGAAAAAACAGGTGGAAAATATGGTTCATTTATTGGAAAAGAATTAGTAGAATATACGAGGGAAACTTTTGGATTATCTTGTAGAAAAGAAGATACATTAATTGGTGGGTTATCTATGGGTGGATTTGGTGCGATTCATGTAGGTTTAACTAATAAAGATACCTTTGGTGGAATTATTGCCTTATCTGCTGCTCTTGTAATTTCTAGAATAAAAGGAATGAAACAAGGACAAGAAGATGGGTTGGCAAACTATGAATATTACCACAGCATTTTTGGGGATTTGGAAAACGTGGATAAAACGACTAAAAATCCAGAAGTGTTAATTTGTCAATTATTAGAAGAACAACACTCTGTACCACCAATTTACATGGCTTGTGGAACAGAAGACGTATTAATTGATGTAAATCGTCAATTTTATCAATTTTTATGCGATAAAAAAATAGAGAAAGTAAAGTATTTAGAAGAAGCAGGAATCCATGATTGGACATTTTGGAATCGCAACTTATCGCCAGCAGTACAGTGGGTGTTAGAGCAGATGGAAAGATAAACTGTCTTCCTACATAATACTAGAATAGTAAAAAGTACATTTTTAATAGAAGTTACTATCGGTAAGAAATTGAAAAAATAAAGGAAAAAGACCAAGGATACGAATAAACTAAATTGGTCTTTTTTGTTTTTTATAAATAAATAATAGAAAATTATATTAATATATGTTAAACTATCAGCATATTAAAAGGAGAGAACCTATTAAGGAATATAAAAGGGTGAGAGAAAATGATATAGCAATCAAATAAGGTTGCTATGGTTTGGATTGGAGGTAACTTATGAAGTTAACATTTATTGGAGCAGCTCATGAAGTAACAGGAAGTTGTCATGTATTACAATGTAAGAATAAAACCATATTAGTGGATTATGGAATGGAACAAGGAGTAGATATTTATGTCAATGAAGAATTGCCAGTAGCTCCATCTGATGTGGATTATGTATTTTTAACCCATGCTCATATTGACCATTCAGGATTATTGCCACTTCTTTATGCAAGAGGATTTCGTGGACAAATTTTTGCAACAAAAGCAACCACACAGTTATGTGAGATTATGTTAAAGGATAGTGCTCACATTCAAATGTTTGAAGCAGAGTGGAAAAATAGAAAGGCAAAACGAAAAGGAGAATCTCTCATTGAACCATTATACACAATGGAAGATGCTATGGGGGTATTAACTCATTTTGTACCTTGTCCTTATGATACAAGACTTCATGTAGAAGATGGAATTGACATTCGTTTTGTAGATGTGGGACATTTGCTTGGTTCTTCTTCCATTGAAGTATGGGTAACAGAAGATGGGGAAGAAAGAAAATTAGTATTTTCAGGAGATATTGGTAATACAGACCAACCACTTATTAAAGACCCAAGCTATATTGAAGAAGCCGATTATGTAATTATGGAATCTACCTATGGAGATAGAAGTCATGGAAGTCGTCCAAATTATGTAGAGGAATTAAAAGTAATATTAAGGGAAACGTTTATGCGTGGTGGAAATGTAGTTATCCCATCGTTTGCTGTTGGAAGAACACAGGAAATGCTTTATTTTATTCGTAAAATAAAAGAAGACAATTTACTTCCTGAATTTCCAAACTTTGAAGTGTATGTAGATAGCCCACTAGCAGTAGGTGCTACAACAGTATTTCAAGAAAATATTGCACAATGTTTTGACGAAGAAGCAATGGAATTGGTGAAAAAAGGTATTAATCCAATTGGATTTCGTGGATTAAAACTTTCCATTACAAGTGATGATTCCAAAGCCATTAATTTTGATGAGAAACCAAAAGTAATTATTTCAGCTTCTGGGATGTGTGAGGCAGGGCGTGTACGCCATCATTTAAAACATAACTTATGGAGAGAAGAAAGTACCATTTTATTTGTTGGTTATCAGGCAGTAGGAAGTCTTGGTAGAGCACTCCTTGATGGAGCAAAGGAAGTAAAACTATTTGGAGAAGAAATTAAAGTTTGTGCTGATATAAGAAAATTAGATGGCGTAAGTGGTCATGCCGATAGAGAAGGTTTGCTTACTTGGATTGGAAGCTTTAAGAAAAAACCAAAACAAGTATTTGTCGTGCATGGAGAAGATACAGTATGTGATATTTTTGCACAAACCATTCAAGAGGAAATTGGGTTTGATGCAATGGCTCCATATTCTGGTGCTTCTTATGATTTAATAGCAGGAGAATGGCTTTGTCATGGCACTAAAAAATACATTGAAAAGAAAAAGGCAGTATCTGTTAAGGAAAATCGTGTTTATGAGAGATTATTATCTGCTGGTCAACGATTATTAACTGTTATTCGCCATAACAAAGATGGTGCTAACAAGGATTTAGCAAAATTAGCAGACCAAATCAATCAACTTTGTGAAAAGTGGGATAGATAAAAGGAAAAGAAAGAGAGAATACGATGAGAAAAGCCAAAGAAGGTAAGAAACTACTACCATTGTTATGTATCACCATAAGTGCAATGCTTCTATTTGGATGTGGTGGAATTAGTAGTAAGAAGGAACAAGCAAAATTTGATGAATTTATTCAAAGTGATTTTGTAGAAATGATGGAAAGTGATTGGTTAACCAGTCATATTTATTTGGAACATCCAGAAACCTTTGGTATCAATGAGGATACTATGGAAGTTTCTTTAGGAGAAGTGCCAAATAAAGAAACATATGAAGAAACAAGAGAGTCTTATAAAGAGTTAGAAAAGGAATGGAATCAATTTCACAGAGAAAAGTTAACAGAAAAACAAAAGGTTATTTATGACACCTATGATTTTTATTTGGAATTAAATCAAAATCTTAGCAAAGAATCATTTGATTTTATGAACCAATATTTTTCAACATTATCAGGTGTCCATACCCAGCTTCCTACTTTCTTTTCAGATATTACATTATTAGATGAAAATGATATTGAACATATGTTACTTTTAATGGAAGATACCAAATCATATGTGGAAGATATTATAGAATATACGGATACACAAGCAGAACTTGGTTATTTAATGATTGATTGTGATCAGGTGCGAGACTACTG
>CAJFOH010000040.1 GCA_904395845.1 uncultured Lachnospiraceae bacterium | reverse complement strand
CATGATATAATAGGAAGCTCCTAGTGACATTGCATCTTCAGTAACCATTTCATTATTAATTCCTGATATAATAATGAATCTAGGATTATTTCTCAAGCAGTTATTTTTTTGAACTTTTTCCATTACACTTAATCCGTCTACACCAGGCATAATTAAATCTAACAATACAATATCTGGTTCTTTTTCTTTGATTAATTGACAGGCAAGTTCCCCATCTTTTGCTAGACCAACAATATTAATATCTTCATCGGAAGCTAATAATTCAGCCATAGTTACTAACATATTTTCATTATCATCTGCAATCACCACATTTAATTTTGACATTGTCAATCTCCCTTCCTTATACCACTATGTTCTTACTATAAAATTCGTCAATATTCTTATAACAAATCTTCATTTTTACTTTCTTATATTATTAATAGCATTGTCTATATTATAAAACACACAAAATATCTTGCATATAACCTATACAAATTGAGTAATTTCAAGATATTTTGTCTTTAAGGCTGAATTTATTATATTAAATCAAATAATCTCTTTCAACCAAAAGGGCTCGCACCATTCGACAGATTTATTATTTCTTTTACATAAAATTACATTTTTTATTTTTATTTATTAAAATAATGTCTGTCGCATTAAAAACATAAATGGCAACGTTTATAATTATAAATATTTATTCATAAAATTTTATTCCTCTTTTCTCTTTATCCAAGAATTTTATTTTCTATTTCTTTGTTTTAAAGCAATCATTTTTCTTTCATTTTTAAGTAAAACATAGCTTCTTTATCTATAATTGTCGAATTTATGCGAATATTTCTAAAGAAACAAAAAAGTTTCTTTAGAAATATTTCTGTTTTTCATTTTAATTTTTTTCACATAAATGGAATGTTTTTTCATTTTATTCATAAATTATTAAAAACGTTAGAGGAGATTTTTATTGAATTATTTGAAACGAAAAAAAATAACAAAGTATATTCCTATCCTCTGCATTGCATTTATTGTAGGATATTTACTAGGGTATGCTTTCGAACCTAAAAAAGAAACATGGGCAATACAAACATCAGAAGGGAATTGGGGACTGAGTTTTCAGGAAAACGGAAAAGCCCCTATTGGAAATGCAACTTCTGACTATTTAGAAACATTTCATGCTCATTATGTAAATGATACAGATGATAAGGTAATTTATCTTACTTTTGATGCAGGATATGAAAATGGGAATACACCTGCTATTTTAGAAGCTTTGAAAAAACATAATGTATCTGCTACCTTTTTCCTAGTAGGTAACTATCTTGAAACAAACCCAGAACTTGTAAAGCAGATGATTGCAGAAGGACATACCGTTGGAAATCATACCTTCCATCACCCTGATATGTCCAAAATAAGTACAAAAGAAGCATTCGAAAAAGAAATGTTAGAGTTGGAATCATTGTATGAAGAAGTTACAGGAGAGAAAATGACAAAATTTTATCGTCCTCCTCAAGGAAAATATAACGAGGAAAATTTAAAAATGGCAAATGATTTAGGATACTATACATTTTTCTGGAGCTTAGCCTATGTAGATTGGTATGAAAATAATCAACCAACAAAACAGGAAGCATTTGACAAATTACTTACTCGTATTCACCCTGGTGCAATTGTTTTATTACATAGTACTTCAAAAACAAATGCAGAAATTTTAGATGAACTTTTAACTAAATGGGAGGAAATGGGGTATAGTTTCCGTTCTTTAGAGGATTTTATACAATAATATACTTTTTCATATACATCTAAGAAAATAAGGATAGCTACACTTAAACTTTCTTAGATGTATATAATTTTAAGTATAATTTTTCAGAGATTACATGATTGCAAGGTTTAAACTTTTACCTTTTATGGTGTTAGCTTCTCCTGCATCTCTATCATTTCTTCAATAAAAATACCATATCCCTTAGTAGAATCTTCTATAAAAACATGGGTTACTGCACCAATTAGTTTCCCATTCTGAATAATTGGACTTCCACTCATACCTTGCACAATACCACCAGTTTTTTCTAATAACTCTTTATCTGTAATTTTAAGAACAATTCCTTTGTTATCGTTTTGGTTGGAATTATTTACTTCTACTATTTCGATGTCATAGTAACGTAATTCTCCATCAACTGTACATAAAATTTGTGCCTTTCCACATTCGATTTCTTGTTTGTATCCTAATGGAACTGGCTCTAATGATATTTTGCTTGTAAAATTATCATTGACCTTTCCATAAATACCTTTTGAAGTATTCCCATAAATTTGTCCATAATAGTGATTATCCCCATAACAAATAACACCTGATAAAGAACCTGGAGTACCTGATATACCTTTAATAATACTTTTAATTTCTGTCATATAAAGACTTCCAGCATTTGACTCTACTAAGCACTTTGTATCAGAATCACTAATACCATGACCTAATGCTCCAAATCCTCCATTCATATCTACATAGGTAACAGTACCAATTCCTTGTGTATCATCTCTCACCCAAAGCCCTAATTTATATTCATCTGCTGAAATTTGAACAGGGGTAATTTTAACATCAATGATTTCTTCATTTCTACGAATGGTTAAAACTATGTCTTGACTTTTACAATTATTTACTTTTTGTATCAAGTCTTCTTTTGTAGTAATGGTTTCATTATTTACTTTAAGAATATAATCTCCTGACTTAACGATTTGCTCTGATGGAAATTGAACGTTACCATTAATATCATGTAATTTACTTGTGCCAATCACTAAAACTCCATTGGACTTCAAATAAATTCCTACTGGTAAACCACACGGAATTACCCATTCTGGTAATACCACATCAACAGTAATATCTTTGCAACGCAAGAAACCAAATAATTCTAATCCTATTTTATACTTTCCTATTTCACTAGAATAAATAGAAAAGGTTTCATTACTAGCAATACTTACCTGTTGAGAAAATTTTGATTCATTGGTTGATAGCATAACTTCCTTACTATCGGAATAAACTCGACCAGAAAAAGGAAGCTTTAAATTTACTTTTCCTTCTTTTTCCACTACAACTCTAAGATGTGTTGGAATTTCATTTTTCATATAATAATAAGAATAGCCCAATGCAAAAACAAATCCGCATAGGGCTATTACCTTGAAAAATGAATGGTATCTTCTTTTTTTCTTCATTGGCACTCACCTATCCTTTCGTTTCTTCAAGGATAGTATGTGACATATTTAAAAAAACACTCTAGTTACATTTTGTACGAGTTTCCAAATTCTTTCATTTCCTTTGCACTTGCCAATGTATTTTGGGTAATTTCACTACCACCAAGCAAGCGAGCAATTTCATTAATAATTTCTTCTTCATTTAACGGTACAATTTCCGTTTTTGTTTTACTATCTACTACTGATTTAGATAT
>CAJFOH010000039.1 GCA_904395845.1 uncultured Lachnospiraceae bacterium | reverse complement strand
AGAATTGGTGGTGGTTTTGGTGCAAAACAATCGGTAGTAACAGAAGTATATCCAGCACTTGTTACATTAAAAACTGGAAAGCCAGCAAAATTAGTATATACAAGAGAAGAATCTCAAATCGCTTCTTCCCCACGTCATGAAATGGAAGTAACCGTTAAAATTGGTGCAAGTAAAGATGGTATCATTCGTGCAATGGACGTATATACGTTATCAAACACAGGTGCATTTGGTGAACATGGACCAACTACCGTTGGGTTATCAGGACATAAGAGTATTCCTTTATATGGAAAAGTAGAAGCCCATCGTTTCGCTTATGATGTTGTATATACCAATGTAATGTCAGCAGGTGCCTATCGTGGATATGGTGCAACACAAGGATTGTTTGCAGTAGAATCAGCGGTTAATGAATTAGCAGTTAAAATGAACATGGATCCTGTTGTTCTTCGTGAAAAGAACATGGTAAAAGAAGGTGATGTAATGCCTGCTTACTATGGAGAAACTGCTACAAGTTGCGCTCTTGATCGTTGTATGGCAAAAGCAAAAGAAATGATTGGTTGGGACGAAAAATATCCATGCAAAGATATGGGAAATGGTAAAGTAAGAAGTGTTGGTGTTGCTATGGCAATGCAAGGTTCTGGTATTTCTGCAGTAGATACAGGTTCTGTTTCCATTAAGGTAAATGATGATGGATTTTACAGCTTATTAATTGGTGCTTCTGATATGGGAACTGGTTGTGATACAATATTAGCACAAATGGCAGCCGATTGTTTGGATTGTAGTGTAGATGATATTGTTGTATATGGTGTTGATACCGATACATCACCATACGATAGTGGTTCTTATGCGTCTAGTACAACATATGTTACTGGTATGGCAGTAGTAAAAACTTGTGAGACATTAAAGAAAAAAATCAAAGAAGAAGGTGCAAAAGCATTAGGTTGTGCCGTAGAAGAAGTAGACTTTGATGGAAAAAATATTTATAAAATTGATAGTAATGAAAGTGTATCCTTAAAAGATGTTGCAAATCAAGCAATGTGTGCCAATGAAAATCCATTGTTTGCAACAGAATCTCATTCTTCCAAAGTATCACCACCACCTTTTATGGTAGGTATGGTAGAGATTGAGGTAGACACATTAACAGGGGAATTAGAAATTATTGACTATGTTGGTGTGGTTGATTGTGGTACGGTTGTAAATCCAAACTTAGCAAGAGTACAAGCGGAAGGTGGTATTGCACAAGGTATTGGTATGGCATTATATGAAGATGTTGTATATAGCCAAGCAGGAAAGAATTACAGTAATTCCTTTATGCAATACAAAATCCCAACTCGTTTAGACGTTGGAACTGTTCGTGTAGAATTTGAAAGCAGTTATGAAAAGTCTGGTCCATTTGGAGCAAAATCCATTGGAGAAATCGTTATTAATACACCATCTCCAGCGCTTGCTCATGCTGTTTATAATGCAACAAAAGTTCGTGTAAGAGAACTTCCAATTACACCAGAAAAAATTGTATTTGGAGAAAAAGAATAAGAGGTGATTGTTTGAAAATAGCAGCTATTTTACTAGCGGCAGGAAACGGAAGCCGTTTCTATCAAAGTTACCTTGAAAATGAGTTACAAATAAATAAATATAAAAAGAATGAAATAGAGTGTTGTAAAAATAAAATGTTATATCAAGTCAGAGGGAAGGCTATGTATGAGCATACTTTAGACATAATCAAAGCACAAACTCAAATTGATAAAATTGTACTGGTTACTCAGTATAAAGAAATCTTAGAGAAAGAACCAAATATAACAGTAAAAAATGACAACAGTGAAAAAGGAATTTCACATTCTATTCATTTGGGAATAGAGGCTGTCAATTATGACAGCCTTTCTTCATATTATTATTTATTTCTCGTTTGTGACCAACCATTTTTAAAGGCGACAACCATAGAGCATTTTATTACAGAGTTTAAGAAAAGTAACAAAGGAATTGGATGTGTATCTATCAATGGAGAAATGAAAAATCCAGTGATTTTCTCACCAAAATATGAAAAAGAGCTATTATTATTAAAGGGAGATGTAGGTGGAAAAAAGGTAGTAAAGAAACATTTAGATGACGTATTTTTATACGAAGTAGACAATAAAGAGGAATTAGAAGATTTTGATACCCTAGAGGCAATTATAAAAAAGGAAGGAGAGAGTCTATGATTTCATGGCTTATTGATACCATTGTAAAACATTGTGTGAAAGATTATGAAGATATTACAAGTCAAAAGGTAAGAAGTCGTTATGGAATATTAAGTAGTATTATGGGAATCACTTGTAATATATTTTTGTTTGTAGCAAAAGGATTGGTAGGATTATTAACAAATAGTGTATCAATTTTATCCGATGCATTTAATAATTTATCCGATGCAGCATCTTCCATTATTAGCTTTGTAGGTGTGAAGATGGCAGAAAAACCTGCAGACAAAGAACATCCATTTGGTCATGGAAGAATGGAGTATATTGTAGCTCTTATTGTGGCATTTTTAGTACTTCAAGTTGGATTTACTTTTTTAAAAACATCAGTAGCCAAAATTTTGCATCCAGAAGATATTACGTTTCATGCAGTTTCCTTTTATGTATTAGTATTTTCAGTGATAATAAAGTTATGGATTGGAGTATTTAATCGTAGGTTAGGAGCAAAAATTAATTCTACGGTTATGAAAGCTACCGCTCTAGATTCCTTTGGAGATGCAGTTGCAACTACAGCAACGATTGTATCATTATTGTGCTATCAGTATCTTTCATGGAATATTGATGGATATGTTGGGCTTATTGTATCTATTATGGTATTATTAGCAGGAATAAATATTATAAAAGAAACAATAACTCCGTTAATTGGTGAATCCATTGATACAAAAGTATATGATGAAATTTCTTCCTTTGTAGAAGGATATGATGGTATTATTGGAACTCATGATTTGATTGTTCATAATTATGGACCTTCCAAACGAATGGCTTCCATTCATGCAGAAGTACCAAGTGATGTAGACATTGAAACATCTCATGAAATTATTGATTGCATTGAGAGAGATGCTATGAAGCAGTTAGGTATTTTTCTAGTGATTCATATGGATCCAGTTGCCATACATGATGAGAGAGTCACATATTTTAAGCAACTTGTTGTGAATATAATTAAAGATTTGGATAAAAATATTAGTATTCATGATTTTCGTTTTGTATATGGAATCGATAACATTCGT
>CAJFOH010000038.1 GCA_904395845.1 uncultured Lachnospiraceae bacterium | reverse complement strand
TACAAATGTGGCAATTTTGTTAGCTTGCATAAGTGCTATAATTTGTTTAAACATTTTTATTTTCTCCTTATTTTTTAATAGTATATAAACTGATATAAACTTCGTCGTTCTTAAAGAAAACACATATACATAGAATCGTTTTTTGTTCTCCCCCTTTCTACTTCTATTATTTGTATTTACAACTTCTTCATTAATATGACGAATACAAACAGCTTATATTATTAATATAAGTGTTAATTGCATTTTAGTCAATATATACACAACTTCTTTTTCCTTTTTTACTCTTATTATAAAACATTTCATTCTGTACAAGAAAAAAAGTATCGCATTCAACATACGATACTTTTCTTTATGTTCAGATAAAATTATGCTAATTTAGATTTTGCTACTTCAGCTAACTTTGCAAATCCTTCTGCATCATTGATAGCCATATCAGCTAAAATCTTTCTATTTAAATCAACACCAGCTAATTTTAAACCATGCATAAATTTGCTGTATGATAAACCATTCATTCTAGCTGCTGCGTTGATACGAGCGATCCATAATTGTCTAAATTGTCTCTTTCTTTCCTTACGTCCAGCATAAGATGTAGCTAAAGCTCTCATTACTGATTGCTTTGCAATTCTATATTGTTTTGATCTAGCGCCTCTATAACCTTTTGCTAGCTTTAACACTCTATTATGCTTCTTCTTAGCGTTTGCTCCGCCTTTAATTCTTGCCATATCGCGTTCCTCCTCTACTTTCCTCTAATTATAAATATGGTAAAATCTTCTTCATGTTCTTAACGTTTGTAGCATCTGTGATAGTAGCTTTTCTAAGATTTCTCTTTCTCTTAGTAGTCTTCTTTGTTAAGATATGGCTCTTGTAAGCTTTCATTCTCTTTAATTGTCCTGTACCTGTCTTCTTAAAACGCTTTGCTGCAGCGCGACTTGTTTTTAACTTTGGCATTGTTTCTTCCTCCTATTTTTAATATCGTATGCCTGTCGTATCCTATTATAAAATATGCACCTATTTGTTATGATATTTTTCATCATAGCTTATGCATCTTACGACAACACAGAACATTCTATCTATTAATAAAATGTTCACTCTATCATAAAACCTGCTGATGTCGATTATAAAATCGAAACTAAATGAGGTATGATAAACCTTATCTACCATAACTTTGAAAGTACATCATTTGCTATTAGATAATTCTTATCTCTTTTCAGCTAATACCATGCTCATACTTCTGCCTTCTAACTTAGCAGCTTTTTCTACTACTGCTACATCACTTAACTTTTCAGCAAAATCATCTAAAATGTGTTTGGAATTAGACATATGAGCCATTTCTCTACCACGGAAACGTAATGTTACTTTTACTTTGTTTCCTTTTTGAATAAATTTACGAGCATTATTCATCTTAGTATTTAAGTCATTTGTATCAATGTTTGGTGACAAACGAACTTCTTTCACTTCAATAACTTTTTGCTTCTTTTTAGCTTCTTTTTCTCTTCTCGCCATTTCATATCGATATTTTCCATAATCAATAATCTTACATACTGGCGGTTTTGCTGTTGGAGCAATCTTTACTAAATCTAAGTTTGCTTCTCTTGCAAGCTTCATGGCGTCTTTTGCTGACATAAGACCTAATTGTTCTCCATCTGCGCCAATCAAACGTATTTCTTTGTCTCTAATTTGTTCGTTAATCATTAAATCGCTAATAATCTTGCACCCCCATTGTTATTGGTTACGGCTAGCTACCGTTTTTCTATTGATTCTGATTTCGCTTACTGCCTTTTTATCTACATCTATTAACAATAAAAAAGCAGATAGTATAACTATCCGCCAATAAGTTCGACCTGTAACACATTAAACCAATTAATGTCTATCGTACTATGAACCATAGTCGCCCAATTGCGCTAAGGTGAGAGCGGATACTCTACTTTCCTGAATGTTCTTTAAGAACTTTTATAAGTCTATCACTATATATTACATTTGTCAACTACTTTTTTAAAGTTTTTTTTAATATTAGTCTATTACAAACTCTCAATTTTTCCATCTCTTTTTTTCAGCTTCAATTCATTCACATCTACTTTCTTATTGCCTATCTTAACGATTGTCTTTTCTTCTGAATGGAATAAAATCACATCTTTTAACAAATCTCCATCCTCTAATTTACATCCACGTACCCCTACGGATACCTTTTTCATAGTAGATATGTTATCGATTAGGAATTTTAAATATTTTTTCTGTTCTGTTACTAATACAACTTGATCTCCAGTAACTACTTCTATCTTTAAAAGTTCATCATCTTCTGCTAGTTTTGTTGATACGATTGTCTTTTTATTGGATAAAAATTCCTCCATTGGAACTTGTTTAATCATTGCTTTTTTCGTTGCAAACAATAGCTTTTTATTATGCAACTGTTCGCCTGCTTCTATTAGAAGCATATCTTCCTTACTACTATCAAAGTTACTAATATTGTCAATAGGAATTCCTTTGTCTTTCATCTTACAAAGTGGAATATCTATGACTTTTATTTGGTGAACTGTAGCATTTTTTGTAAATATATAAATTCTAGAAGTATTTTTGCAGAATAATACGATTTTAGATTCTTGTCGAACTGCTTCTTCATTTTTTTCAAACAATGATTTTTCTAATGTTTTTACATAACCAAAACGATTCATTACAAATACTACATCTTGCTCTACAATAGGGGTTTCTTCAAATACTGCCTCTGCCACATTATCAACAGTCGTTCTTCTCTCTAATCCGTAGGATTTTTTAATGTAGATTAAATCATCTGTAATGGTTTGTAACATTACCTTTCTACTTCCAAGGATTTTTTCATATTTTTTTATCTTCTTTAACGTATCTTCGTATTCCTTTTGCAATGCCAGTATTTCCAAACCGATTAACTTACTTAAACGTAGTTCTAAAATAGCAGTTGCTTGTCGCTCTGTAAAACATAGCTTGCTTGCTTGTTTTCTTGATTCTTCCGTTTTAAAATTAATTCCCTCTACATTTCCTGTTATTAAACATTCTTTTGCTACTTTTAATGTCTTGCTTCCTCGAATTAGCTCAATAATCAAATCAATAATATCAACTGCTTTCATAAGCCCTTCTTGAATCTCTTTTTTTCCAATTTCTTTTTCTAATAAGGAAGTATATTTTCTTGTGTTTAACTCTACTTGAAATGCAAGATTATGTTCTAAAATTTTCTTTAAACTTAGAACTTCCGGTTTCCCATTTACAATGGCTAACATATTAACGCCAAAGGTATCTTCTAACTTAGTTTTTTTGTATAAACCTTGTAATACTTTGTTTGCATCGGCACCTTTTCTTAATTCCAGTACGATTTTAATTCCTTCCTTTGAAGATTGGTTAGAAATATCTGTAATATCTGGTATTTTTTTTGTTTCAACTAACGTTGCTACATCACTTAAAAATTTTCCAATGTTAGCACCTATCATTGTATATGGAATTTCAGTAATAACAATACGGTCCTTCTCTGACTTCTTTTCCGCTTTTTCAATAACTGCTTTTCCACGAAGTTTGATTTTTCCTTTTCCGGTTTCATAAATGGCTTTTAGCTCTGATTGATTTGTTACAATTCCACCAGTTGGAAAATCAGGACCTTTGATGCAAGTCATTAATTCCTCCGTTGTTACGTCAGGATTTTGTATTAAAAGTTCCATTCCTTCAATTACTTCTATTAAATTGTGGGTTGGAATACTTGTTGTCATACCAACAGCAATCCCCTCTGCACCATTTACTAATAAATTTGGAATACGAACTGGCAATACTTCTGGCTCTTTTTCTGTTTCATCAAAATTTGATACAAAATCTACCACATTTTTATCTAAATCAGCTAGATAAACTTCTTGAGTAAATTTTTTTAGTCTGGCCTCTGTATAACGCATTGCAGCTGCCCCATCACCTTCAATAGAACCAAAATTACCATGACCATCTACAAGTGCCATTCCTTTTTTAAAATCTTGGGATAATACAACCAAAGATTCATAAATGGAAGAATCTCCATGAGGATGATACTTACCCATAGTATCTCCTACAATACGAGCAGACTTTCTATGTGGTTTATCTGCATTTAATCCTAGTTCATTCATTGCATATAGCACACGTCTTTGTACTGGCTTTAATCCATCTCTAACATCTGGAACTGCTCTTGATGTAATTACAGACATAGAGTAATTAATATATGCTTGTTGCATTTCACTAGAATACTCTGTTGAAATTATTGTTTCTGCCATTATTCTTACGCCTTTCTTACGTTTTTTCCTTTATACTCTCTTACTTATATATCCAGTTCTGCCTCTTTTGCATGTTCATGAATAAAATCTCGTCTTGGCTCTACATCACTACCCATAAGGATATTGGTGATTTCATTTGCCATACGACCATCTTCAATATCTACACGCTTTAAACATCGGGTTTCTGGATCTAATGTAGTTTCCCATAACTGGTCAGCATCCATTTCACCAAGCCCTTTGTAGCGTTGTAGTGTAAAGTTTTTATGCTTCTTTTTAAACTTTTCTAGTGCAATATCATCATATAAATATTCACCTTTTCCTTTTGCCATAATCGCCTTATATAATGGTGGCATTGCCAAATAGATATGTCCCTCTCGAATAAGTTCTGGCATAAATCGATAGAAAAATGTTAATAGTAATGTACTAATATGGGCACCGTCTACATCTGCATCTGTCATAATAATAATTTTATGATAGCGTAATTTTGAAATATCAAAATCGTTGCCATAACCTTCTGAAAATCCACAGCCAAATGCTTGTACCATTGCTTTTATTTCTGCATTGGCTAATACTTTATCAATAGATGCTTTTTCTACATTTAGGATTTTCCCTCGAATTGGCAAAATCGCTTGATACTTTCTATCTCTTGCTGTCTTAGCAGAACCACCAGCAGAATCCCCTTCTACAATAAAAATTTCGCATTTTTCTGGTTCTTTACTTTCACAATTTGCTAATTTTCCGTTGCTTTCAAAGGAAAACTTTGTCTTTGTTAATAAATTAGACTTTGCCTTTTCTTCTGCTTTTCTAATCTTTGCAGATTT
>CAJFOH010000037.1 GCA_904395845.1 uncultured Lachnospiraceae bacterium | reverse complement strand
AAGAATCATAATTATGATACTTAAGACGGTCAACGATACTAGTATTGATATTTAATTTATTTTTTGGATAACTATCTTTTTTATAAATAAAAAAGTTTTTATTAGTAGTATTTGAAGTATTATTAGTTGTAGTTGTTTTATTTGTAGTTGAAGAAGTAGTAGTAGAATTTGGATTTGTAATTGGTTTGATAGTATAATTGCCTACGATTGAATTAGTCACAGGAGCATTTTTTTATCCGCTGCTGTAATGAGAGTGCTAATTTTATCACTAATAGCATTAATTGTAGTTTGGACGGAAGTTAATTGTTGTCCTCTAACATCACTTCTTCCTATAATACTATCCAATTTAGAAAATTGTTCTCCATATTTAGATCTAATACTATATAATATACCTAGTTGTGCGTTAATGCGTCTTGCAATAAATGTAGTATTAAGCCACTTAATCTTCAAGATAATTAGAAATAAACTTTTTTATTTCAGTAGTTGGAGTTGTACCGTTTTCCTTACATTTTAACTTGAATGCTTCTAAAACATCAGGTTTTAAGTCAAGAGGAAAACGAACATACTTAGTACGTAAATGCTATTGTTGTGCAGCATATTTATTTTCTTTTTCCATATAGACCTCCTTAAAAGAATTTGATAATAGTTGCTACAATCACATAGCAAAGTAAAAGAATAATAATAGCTTTTACAAATAACAATAAACTTTGAATGATAATTTTTTTCATGATTGTATTAATGAAAGACTTATGATATAATTTATTTAGGAAAGGGGCAAAGCCCAAATCCTTAGAAAAACAATTTTATTATCATTAGGATTAGAATGATAATAGTATAAACCTTTGTAAGAAGCTTAATGAGTTGGTCACATAACTTATTAAGCTTTCTAATTGTTTACTAACTTGCCTTAAGTCTTTCATTTGTTTCACCTCCTTATGCAATAAGCATATTATATACAAACCTATATGACAATAGAAAAATTAAAATAATTAAAAAAGATATGAAAGACAGGTGAGTTTTAATGACAGAAAAACAAAAAATATTTAATTGATCCTATTGAATATAAAAATGGCACTAGGGTAAATATAGATTCTTATGCAGAAATGTGCTTAAGGACCATATCCTATACCTAAAAATTGGGATAGTAGTGAGATAGAAAAGGCAGCTAAATATGTTGCTACTTTGAAAGTTGAATTTAAGTACATTATTAAAAAGAAATATAATGGGCAAGAAGTAGTAGCAATATTTAAATATGCTAATTATAAGAGGATAACAGTTTGTGTATGCTATGAAATTAATAGAGGTCAAATGATAACTATATTTCCAGATGAAGCTCAAAGAATGTTGGGAGGTGATATTAATGATTGATAAAGATAAAATATTTCAGAATTTAGATTTTATAGAATCTATGAATCAATTTGGTGCATCTCCAAATCTTGATGAATATTGGGATGAAATTGTTGAAATATTGAGTAAAGATATTGAAGCTACAAGAAATTTTTTAAATAATGATTGTAATGAATATCAAATTAGGCATATAGGGAGTTACTTTGAAGATATATCGTATAAGTTTAAAAGTTATGACTTTATAAGTATTCTTGAAGAACTTCAGAAAAAATATCCTGATATAGATATGAGGGAATATATTAAATGGGTCAAATATGCTATAGAAGATTAAAAGGCACTTACTAAGTTAAACAGTAGGTGCTTTTTTTATATTTAAAAAAGTATATCAGTGTGGACACAAAGAGTTTAACACAGTACAATACAAGCAAGAAAGGTGAGTGTTAAACATGTCCAAAAATGGAATTAGATATTCAGAAGAATTCAAGCAACAAATTGTAGCTTTGTATCAATCAGACAGCCTGTAAGTTATCTCAGTCGTGAGTATAGTGTAACAGATATAACGAGCTATAAATTGTTATAAAAAGTTTTGCTATCGTTCTGAAAGAGTAACTTGTGATAAAAAACGAAATCCTTAAAAAAGTGATTTTACAACAACAAGCATGGCTCAAAAGTGGTGTACGGATATCACTTATATTTATATAAAAAATGGCTGGACTTATTTAGCATCCGTTATGGATTTACATAGTAAAAAAATTCTAGGATATGCATATGATACAACCATGACAGCTGAATTAACAATCAAGGCAGTAACAAATGCATGCCTAAATGAAAGAGATACAAAAGGTA
Source organism: uncultured Lachnospiraceae bacterium (assembly GCA_904395845.1). Classification (GTDB taxonomy): domain Bacteria; phylum Bacillota; class Clostridia; order Lachnospirales; family Lachnospiraceae; genus Fimimorpha. The sequence goes on along the minus strand of CAJFOH010000037.1, from coordinate 2,285 downwards.
TCTTATTGTATAGTGATCTTGGGGTGCAATATACAAGTGAGGCATTTGAACGATGTTTGAAAGAAAGAGGAATCTTTCCATTCCATTTTTAAAAAGGAAGAAGTCAATCTAAAAGAGTATGCTGATTTTAAAACAGCAAATAAGCACTGTTTGAATATATCGAATCTTGGTATAATAGAAAGAGAATTCATAGTGCAATGAATTATACAACACCACAGGCTGCACATAGTGTAACCTAGTGGCAAAAGGAGTTAAACTTTTTATAAAGTTGACATAGATTCATAAGTTGATATATTTGAAAATAAAGAGTATAATTTAGATACAGTAAGTTTATACGCAGAGAACAGTAATAATAGAGGTTCTTACGATGAGGTATTTACAGAATATAGAGTAAAGAAGATATTGGGAGATTAAATATGAGATTGGTAGAAACAGAAGAAATGAAGAAAATGAGGGAAAAATTTAAACCATATTTAATAAGCGATAAAGATGGGCGTCATGTAGCGGAAGATGCACCAGAAGGAGTCGAAGAAGCTTACGAAGAATACAAAAGGTTATGGAACGAAATGATGGATTATGCAATGAGTTTATGATAATACAGAATATAGAATCAAGATTACCTAAATGAAGATGGTAGAAAACTTCAATTCATATATGATGAAATATACTACCAAACAAATTAAGCACTTACTAAAACAGTAAGTGCTTTTTTAATACCACATAATCAATAAAAAGTGAAGAGGATAAAATATTTTAAAAGGTACTTGACTTTTGTAGCTATGTAGGTTGTAATAAAGATACAGTCAAGGAAATACTTGATAAGTGCAAAAGACAAGGATAGTCGGAAAAGAGGAAATATGGAAAACAATATGAGTATTTCGGAAAAGGAACTAAAGTTATTATTAAATTTTATTAAAGATGACTTGGAAAAAGTAAAAAAAAGAAAAGACAGCAGAAGAAAAAGATGAGAGAGTTGATAAAGTATTAAAACATATTCAACAATTCTTAGAAGATTAAAAAGGGCGATAGTATAATCTACTCACCCTTTATTTCTTTATCTCTACACAATTCATCTAAGGTAACTTCCAATGCATCTGCTAATTTAATAGCAGTATCTACTTTACAACGATTAAAACGTTCAATATCTTCAATGGTACGTTGTGGTACATTGGACAATTCAGATAAAGCACGCATAGACAATCCTTTTTCAAAATCACACAAAATCATATCTACAAAATAGGAATCACAAAACGAACTATGGTCGACTTATTTGGAATACTTTGAATATGCAAATGGCTTTCTTCCCCAAAAGTAAAAATTAGGCGTTCATTCACATTTTTGATTCCATATCCACTAGAGTCTAACTGTGTTAAAAGTGGAATTTTTTCTTCAGGTATCCCCAAACCATTATCCATAATAGTAATATGAACGTTTTGTTCCACTGCCCGAACAATCAAAAATAACCGACCAATCCCTTCTCGTTTCGGTAAAATACCATGAATGATAGCATTTTCTACCAAAGGCTGTAAGATTAAATTAGGTACCGATACATCAGGTAGTGGTTCATCAATTTGATAGGATACTTCAAAAGAATGATTGTGAAGCAATTTTTGTATATCAATATAAGAGATAACATTTTTAATTTCATCTTTTAATAAGGTCATAGAGTTTCCTTTATTTAAAGTGGTTCGATAAAAAGTAGACATCAGTTGGGATATTTTACTAATGTCTTCTTGGTGAATAAGCAATGCCTTACTATTAATAAGAGAAAGACAGTTGTACAAAAAATGTGGATTAATTTGTGCCTGCAATGCCTTAAATTGTGCTTCTTTTAAACCAATTTCTTTTTTATAGTTTTCCTCAATTAAATGATTAATTTCATTTGCCATACTTTGAAAACTATTGGTCAATTCACCGATTTCATCTTCACAAGTATCGCAAATTTCAATGTGAAAGTTTCCTGCCTTTAGTTGCTGAATTTTCTGATGTAAGTAATCAATTCTTTTTACAGAAAAATTAGATAAGCAGTTGCTTAGCACCCAAGAAAGTAGCAAACAAAAAATAGTTACCCCAAGCATAGCAAGTAAAATATTAGAGGCAGGCAACGTAATAAGAAAGTAAGGTTTTTCTAAGAGGATACTCCAATCATTACTCGTATTAGAAAAAAGGGATACCTGCTTCTTTTGTTGCAAATGCAAGATAGAAGGTGAAGTATATTCAAAAAATGTATCAGTCAATGAAGAAACTTTAATATGATAGTCATCAAATTGATTGTTTATATTTTT
>CAJFOH010000036.1 GCA_904395845.1 uncultured Lachnospiraceae bacterium | reverse complement strand
TGTGAGAAAAGCAAGTATAAGCCTACTTATCTATTGCTTTTATTTTTCTGTTTGAATAGAAATATTTTCTCCATCTGTACTAACTACAATGGTTCCCATGGTATCGGTACGATATATTGGCACATTCATTTTTTCTAATCGCTCCATTACTTCTTTGTGAGGATGTCCATATTTATTGTCCTTTCCTAAAGAAATAATTACATATTGTGGATTTACTGCATCTAAAAATTGTTGGCTTGATGAAGTGCTACTTCCATGATGACTTAGCTTTAATACAGTTGCTGAAATATCATTATTATGTTCTACCATCCATTGTTCCGCATCTACCTCAGCATCTCCACTCATAAGGAAGGATACCTCTTTATACTTTGCAATAACTCCTATTGACCAGTTATTAAGTTCATCACCATAATCTTCTCCTGGAGAAATTACTGTAATCCCTAACTCGCCTAATTGATAGGTATCACCTACATTTGGTACAGTTACCTTTAATCCTTGCTTTTGAACCGCTTTTAATACATCTTCATATGTTTTTGTTGTATGTGTTACCTTAGGAAGCATAACCTGCTTTACTGGGAAATTGTTAATAACAGTATCTAACCCTCCAATATGGTCAGAGTGTGGGTGAGTTCCAATTACATAATCCAACTGCTCTACACCTTGGCTTTTTAAATATGCAACAACCTGATCTCCCTTATCATTCTCTCCTGCATCAATTAACATAGTACTATTACCAGATTGAATAAAAATGGAATCTCCTTGCCCTACGTCAATGTAATGAACCGATACCTTTTCATCCACATTATTACTTAATGCTGGTGTGTTCTTATTTTCTTGTGTATCGTCCTGAAAAATTGTAAGTATAATTGCCAAAATAAATACTACAACACCAGAAAGCACACGATTGGTAAATTTTGTTTTCTTTGACATGTTTCATTCCTACTTTTCTATTATTATTTTATTCTTTTCTCTGTAAGTAATAAATGAAATTTCATACCAACAGTTAAAGAACATACGTTTTGAATTTTATCATAGGATATACAATTTGTAAATATAAAACATTTCATTCATTCTTTTATTCCTTTTATTTTCCTTTTTACTCCAGTAAGAAAGAAATACTCTTTTAATTCTTACCATTAATTATTGTTCTTTTTCCTATTTTTTACCTATCTATTCTTGATATTCTTTTAATCTTTGATTTTTATCTTGAAACATATTGACTTTTTACAGATATAATGTATAATATTTAAAAAGAATAAGGGTGTTCTCTCTATTTATTATAACGAGAAACACTCTTTATTTATTTTGGGAGGTAATATATGAGTAAACATTATGTAAAAGAGGGCTATACCCCATTTATGAACTTATACGAAACACAAACAGCCATTGGGCTATTGAAGAAAACATTTGAAGCAAATCTAGGTAACTCCCTAAATTTAAAACGAGTATCTGCACCACTTTTTGTTGATCCCTTTTCTGGTTTAAATGATAACTTAAATGGTTCAGAACGTCCTGTAACCTTTGATATTCCATCCATTAATCAACATGGGGAAATCGTTCATTCCCTTGCAAAATGGAAGCGTATGGCACTTCATCAATATGGTTTTCAACAAGAAACAGGACTTTATACCGATATGAATGCCATTCGTAGAGATGAAGAGCTGGATAATTTACATTCCATTTATGTAGATCAATGGGATTGGGAAAAAATTATTATACCAGAACATAGAACTCTTGATTACTTAAAACAAACAGTGCAACAAATTGTTGATGCTATCTGCGATACACTAGAGGTACTTCGTTTGGAATATCCTGTATTACCAACAAAATTAACAAGAAATGTAACGTTTATTACAACAGAAGAATTACTTCTTCGTTACCCTAACTTAACTCCAAAACAAAGAGAGAACGAAATTACAAAACAATATGGAACTGTCTTTTTAATGCAAATTGGCGATGTGTTATCAAATGGGGAAAAACACGATGGTCGTGCCCCTGATTATGACGATTGGGGATTAAATGGTGATATTTTATTTTGGAATGATATGTTAGAATGTGCGTTTGAAATTTCCTCTATGGGAATCCGTGTTGATGCAACATCTTTAGATGAGCAATTATCAAAAGCAAACTGTGATGATAGACGTACTCTACCATTTCACAAAATGCTGTTAGACAATACTCTACCACTTACAATGGGGGGAGGCATTGGGCAATCACGCCTATCCATGCTTCTTCTCTCCAAAGTTCATATTGGAGAGGTTCAAGTTTCTCTCTGGGATGAAGAAACACGAACCATTTGCAAAAAGCATAATATTATTTTATTATAATAGAGGCTATTTTTATCTTTTTATGTTCTTATATAGTGAAACTATAAACATCTTAATATTTATAGTTTCACTATTTTTAAGTCACTATTTTGTTAAAATTAAAGGAGGTTATTTTGAACAAAAAGTTAAAAGAAAAAATTATTGAATCTTTATCTGCAGTATTTCCTGTAACTATTATCGTATTACTTCTTTGTTTTACGGTTGCGCCTATGCCCTTATCCCCACTCATCCTTTTTATTATTGGAGCAGTTCTTTTAATTGTTGGAATGGGATTATTTACATTGGGCGCAGATATGGCAATGATGCCAATTGGAGAAACGGTTGGGAAACATCTTGTAAAGTCAAAAAAAATGAACCGTATTGTAGTTATTTGCTTCTTAATTGGAGTTCTCATTACCTTAGCAGAACCTGATTTAAAAGTGCTAGCTGGTCAAATGCCAACAGTACCAGATCATATACTTATTTTTTCTGTTGCATTTGGTGTAGGAATTTTTCTATCTATTTCTTTTTTAAAAATATTACTTGGATGGGATTTAGCTAAGTTATTAATTATTTTCTACTTAATTATTTTTACATTATCCATTTTCGTTCCAAAAGATTTTTTAGCAGTAGCATTTGATTCTGGTGGGGTAACAACTGGACCAATTACCGTTCCCTTTATTATGTCACTTGGGATTGGGCTTGCCTCTTTAGGAAAAAGTAAAAATGCAGAAAGTGATAGCTTTGGACTTGTATCTCTTTGTTCCATTGGTCCAATTCTTGCTGTAATGATTCTTGGACTTATTTATAAAACCGATTCAAGTAGTTACACCCCTTCTGTCATACCAAATGTAGCTGATACAAAGGAGCTTGCTATTCTATTTCTACATAGCTTTCCTGAATACTTTTTAGAAGTATTAAAGGTACTGTTACCTATTTTACTAGCTTTTACTATTTTCCAATTTATTTTTATTAAACTTAGTAAACATCGATTTATTAAGATTATTATTGGTATGCTGTACACACTTTTTGGATTAGTGCTTTTCTTAACAGGAGTAAACGTAGGATTTATGCCTGCTGGACATTATCTTGGAGAGCAATTAATTCAATTGGAATTTTCTTGGATTATTATTCCAATTGG
>CAJFOH010000035.1 GCA_904395845.1 uncultured Lachnospiraceae bacterium | reverse complement strand
CATATTCATAGTATAGTATATCCATAACATAGTAATTAGATAAATATTTCTCAAATGTCTAGCATTACGACCAGCATAAACTATGCTGGTCATCAATACTATATAAAAGAATTATTCTTCTACAGATTCAACTGTTTCTTCTACTTCTTCAGCAACATCTGCTACTGCTTCTCCTTGGTTTGCTTCGATAACAGCATCTGCCATCTTAGCTACGATTAACTTAACCGCTCTGATAGCATCATCGTTACCAGGAATTACATAATCTAATTCTTCTGGGTCGCAGTTTGTATCAGCGATACCGATTAGTGGAATACCTAATGTATGAGCTTCTTGAACACAAATCTTTTCCTTCTTTGGATCTACTACAAAGATTGCATCAGGAATCTTCTTCATATCCTTGATACCACCAAGGTTCTTTTCAAGCTTTTCTAATTCTTTCTTTAATTCAACAACTTCCTTCTTAGGTAATACATCAAATGTACCATCTTCAGCCATTTGTTCGATTGCTCTTAAACGTTCAATTCTACTTTGGATAGTCTTGAAGTTTGTTAACATACCACCTAACCATCTTTGGTTAACGTAGTACATACCACATCTAGCAGCTTCTGTAGCAACTGCATCTTGTGCTTGCTTCTTTGTACCTACGAAAAGGATTGTACCACCATCTGCAGCAATATCAGAAATTGCCTTATAAGCTTCGTCAACCTTTCCTACTGACTTTTGTAAGTCAATAATATAGATACCATTTCTTTCTGTGTAGATGTATGGAGCCATCTTTGGGTTCCATCTTCTTGTTTGATGTCCAAAATGTACACCTGCTTCAAGTAATTGTTTCATTGAAATAACGCTCATTGTTCTATCTCCTTTTTGGTTTTTTCTTCTGTATGCTTCTTTCAGCTTAGGACCAAATTGGCACCTCCCTCGCCAATCCACATACATGTTTTTTCAACTTTTAAAGTTTAGCACAATTTTTTTAAGAGTGCAACCCTAAAATCATACATAATTTCTTTTTTTCTTGTTTCTTTCAATAGAATTGAGAATGTATGCTTCTTGCAATAACATAAATTACAACACATTAGTATCACTATTATCTACCTTTAGAAAAGAAAACAATAAAAAGGCAAGCCATTTACTTACCTTCTTATTATTGTACGGCTACCCAATCGTTGATTCGCCTCTTCTTACTTACTAATATCAATCTTCTTTAATTCATCAAAAACAACATCATTTAATACTTTAATGTAAGTCCCCTTCATACCTGAAGATCTAGACTCAATAACACCAGCACTTTCAAACTTACGAAGAGCATTTACGATAACGGAACGAGTAATACCTACTCTATCTGCAATCTTACTTGCAACTAATACACCTTCTGTTCCGTTTAATTCTTCGAAAATGTGAGTAATTGCTTCTAATTCAGAGAAGCTTAATGTACTAATTGCTGATTTAACAATTTGTACCTTTCTTGATTCTTCTGCACTTTCTTCATTAACAGAACGCATCATTTCAAGACCAACTACTGTTGTACCATACTCACTTAAAATGATATCGTCAATGGAATAAGTTTCATTGAATTTGTAAATAAATAATGTTCCTAGACGTTCTCCAGCAATATCAATTGGTGTAATGATTGCTTGATACTTATCAACGTTTTCAAATCCTAATGTTTCTAAATTTACATTTTCTTTTGTAGAAAGGATGCTTAATAGACGTTCATTTAATAATCCATCAATCATTCCTCCAACTTTGTCTTCAATCAATTCATGGATTTCATCCACACCTTCCCACTTACTAATTCCTAAAACCTTTCCCTTTTTACTAATAACAAGGATATTAGATTTAAGAATCTCACTTAACACTTGACAGATATCATTAAAAACTACTTTACTTGAATTATTGTTATGAAGAAGCTTATTAATTTTTCTTGTCTTGTCTAATAACTGTACGCTCATTTTATTTCCTCCTTAGCTATACACATACAAGAAGCATATTATTTTCTCATAAAGAAATTTTAGCACATATGTATTAAATATACAAGCCTTTTTTCTGTCTTTTCAGAAAATTTATAATTTTTCATTTTTATTTTCTACATAACCACAAGTCTTATCTGAACAAATAAGCTTGTTTCCTTTTTCTATCATATATTTTCCACAAATGCTACATTTCTTTTCTGAAGGTTTTTCCCAAGACATAAATTCACAATTTGGGTAATCCTCACATCCATAATATCTTCTGCCTTTTTTTGTTTTCTTAATGACAATTTCTTTTCCACACTCTGGACATGGAACACCGATTTTTTCTAAATACGGTTTTGTAAACCTACATTCTGGAAACCCTGGACATGCTAAAAACTTTCCATGCGGTCCATATTTAATTACCAAATTTCTCCCACATTCATCACATAGTTCATCTGTTTTTTCATCTTCCACTTTGACTTCTTCTAATTCTTTTTCCGCTGCCTTTACGGCTGCATCTAAGTCTGGGTAAAAATTTCTTAAAACTGTTTTCCAGTTTACTTTTCCCTCACCAATTAAGTCAAGTAATGATTCTAAATTAGCTGTAAATGCTACATCAACAATACTTGAAAACGAATGTTTCATAATATTATTTACTACTTCTCCTAGCTCTGTAACATATAAATTTTTATTTTCTTTTGTTACATAATGTCTTGCTAAAATAGTGGTAATTGTTGGTGCATACGTAGATGGTCGTCCTATCCCCTGTTCTTCTAACACCTTTACTAAAGATGCTTCGGTATAGTGAGCTGGTGGCTGAGTAAAATGTTGCTTCTCTATAAAGTCTATAGCTGTAACTTCACTATCTTTTGTTAATTTTTTAAGAGAAGTACTACTTTCTTCCTTTTCACCATCTGAATATACAGATAAAAATCCATCAAATTTTAATTTTGAAGCAGAAGCAGTAAAACGCCTCTTTCCAGCATCTATTTTTACTTGAATTGTTTCATATACTGCTTGTTCCATTCTACTTGCAACAAATCGTTTCCATATAAGCTGATACAAACGAAATTGATCTCGACTAAGGGAATCTTTTACCTTTGTTGGTGTTAATTCTACATTAGTAGGTCGAATTGCTTCGTGTGCATCTTGAATTTTTCCTTGCTTTGCTTTTGTATTTTCTAAGGTTGTAACATACGCTTCACCATAGTTATCTTTAATAAATTGCTTTGCTAAGCTGTCTGCTTCCTCTGCAATTCTAGTAGAATCTGTACGAAGATAAGTAATAATACCTATTGTTCCTTCCCCTTTGATATCTACTCCTTCATATAGTTGCTGTGCCAAACGCATTGTTTTTTGAGTTGAAAAATTAAGTACATTGGCAGCCTCTTGTTGCAACGAACTTGTAGTAAACGGAATTGGTGGCTTTTTCACTCTCTCACCATTTTTTATTTCACTAATAGAAAATGTTTCTTTTTTTACTTCTTTTAGAATCTCATCTAATTGTGCTCTATTTTCTATTTCCTGTTTTCCATCTACTGTTCCATAATATTTGGCTTGCAATGTTTTTTTCTCACCTTTTATAGCAAGTTCTGCTTCTAATGTCCAATATTCCTTTGGAATAAATGCATTAATTTCCTCTTCTCTATCACAAATTAAGCGAAGCGCTACTGATTGTACTCTACCTGCACTTAATCCTCTTTTTACTTTTTCCCATAATAAAGGACTAATACGGTATCCAACCATTCTATCTAACATTCGTCTTGTTTGTTGTGCATTGACTAAATCTATATTGATTTCCCTTGCTTCTTTTAATGAAGCCTTTACTGCATTTTTTGTAATTTCATTAAATGTAATTCGATGTACTGTTTTATCTTCTAGCTTTAATGCTTGTGCTAAATGCCAAGAAATTGCTTCCCCTTCCCTATCAGGGTCAGTTGCCAAATAAACTTTATCTGCTTTCTTGACCTCTTTTCGAAGCTTTGCTAAAATTTCACCCTTTCCTCGTATGGTAATATATTTTGGCTCATAATCATGTTCCACGTCTATCCCCAATTGGCTTTTTGGTAAGTCTCTTACATGTCCATTGGAAGCAAGAACTTCATAATTTGCTCCTAAGAACTTTTTAATCGTCTTTACTTTAGCAGGTGATTCCACTATAACCAAATACTTTGCCATAAAACCCTCCATTCTAATCTTTCATACAGGTTCTCTCTAATGAAAAGGTACTATTGTATAATGATTTTTAATTGGTTGAATAACCATTCCTTCTAACTCTAATTGAATCAATATAGAAATTACGTTAGAAAAAGAAAGCTTCGTTTCTTGTATAATTACATCAACGTGTTTTGGCTCTAAACTTAAACAACTATATATTATTTTCTCCTCTTTTGCAAGCATTTTTTTAATTTTTTTCTCGTTTATTCCATTATTTTTTTGTGAAATATGGAAAAATTCCAAAATTTCTTCTGTATTTAACAACATATTTGCACCATTCTTTATTAATTCATTACATCCTAAACTTAGTGCATCACTGACTCTTCCTGGCAAAGCAAATACTTCTTTTCCCTGCTCTAATGCTTGGTCAACAGTAATGAATGAACCACTTTTTTGTTTTGCCTCTATTACTACAATACAATCTGATAATCCACTAATAATACGATTTCTCATAGGAAAATAATAGGGAAGTGGCTTTTTACCAATTCCATACTCTGATATTACTCCACCTTTTTCTTGCAATTTCATATACAACTCTATGTTTTGTTTTGGATAACACACATCTATTCCACTACCTAAAATTGCAAATGTATTACCACTTTCTAATGCTCCCCATTGCCCATATGAATCAATTCCCATTGCCATACCACTAATTATTTGTATTCCATAGCCTGCTAATTCTTTTCCATAATAATATGCCATTTCCTTTCCATAATTAGAACAATTTCTCGCACCAATAATTGCTACCGTAGGTTTACTATCTTCAGGAATATTTCCTTTTACATATAGTGCATATGGCGAATCATAAATATTTTTTAATCGTTTTGGATATTCGTTATCTTCCACGGTTACAAACTTAATATTTACAGATTTTAATTTACTATACTCCTCAATTTTCTCAGAAAGATGTTGTTTGCTTTCTTTTATCATTTGGATATCCGAATGCTTCAATCCTTGTACATAGGATAACTCTCGTTCCTTTGCAAAATAAACTGCCTCTGGACTAGGAAACAAACGAAACAATGATTTT
>CAJFOH010000034.1 GCA_904395845.1 uncultured Lachnospiraceae bacterium | reverse complement strand
TTCTATTTAAAAATAGCAGAAAAAGACACAACTGTGTTTTTCACTTTTTGTGTCTTTTTCAATTCTATATAACAACAGCCTACTTTACTGCTTCTTTTATTACTTTCGCCATGTAATCAATCATTTCATCAGTCATTCCTGGATATACACCCACCCAGAATGTCTGATTCATAATACGGTCTGTATTTTCTAAGCTTCCAACCACACGATAGCCTGTGTTTTCCTCTCTCATAATATCAAAGCATGGATGCTTAATTAAGTTACCAGAGAATAACATTCGTGTTTGCACTCCATGTTGCTCAATATATTGTACTACTTGATTACGGTCGATTCCATCTTTACATGTAATTAAAAATCCAAACCAGCTTGGAGTTGAATGTTTGCATGGTTCTGGTAATATTAATTTGTCTTCTACACCAGCTAATGCGTTCTTTAAACGATTAAAGTTATGGATTCTTCTTTCTACAAAAGTTGGAAACTTTTTAATTTGTGCACAACCAATTGCTGCCTGCATATCGGTTACTTTTAAATTATATCCAAAATGAGAATATACATATTTGTGGTCATAGCCTAATGGTAACTGTCCATATTGTTTGTCAAAACGGTGGTTACATAAATTGTCACGCCCTGATGGACAAACACAATCTCTACCCCAATCACGCATTGAGCGAATGATACGATTTAGTAAAGAATCATTGGTGTAAACAGCCCCACCTTCTCCCATTGTCATATGGTGTGGTGGATAAAAACTACTTGTTCCAATGTGACCGATAGTTCCTGTTAATTTTTCTTCACCATTAATCACATATTTACTTCCTAATGCATCACAGTTATCTTCTACAAGCCATAAATCATATTTATCACAAAACTCTTTTACTGTTCCTAAATCAAATGGATTTCCAAGAGTATGAGCAATCATCACTGCTTTTGTCTTTTCTGAACGAGCCTTTTCTAACATTGTAACATCAATGTTATACTGTGGAATGGTAATATCTACAAATACTGGTACTGCACCATATTGAATGATAGGTGTCACCGTTGTTGGAAAACCTGCTGCTACTGTAATGACTTCATCTCCACGCTTAATGCGTCTATCTCCTAAAAGTGGAGAAGTTAATGTCATAAAAGCAAGTAAATTTGCAGAAGAACCAGAGTTTACTAAGGAACAATAACGAACTCCTAAAAACTTAGCAAATTCTCGTTCAAATTCATCGGTATATCGTCCTGATGTTAACCAAAATTCTAGGGAACTGTCTACTAAATTTACCATTTCTTGCTCATCATATACTCTTTTAGCATATGTGATTCTATCGCCCTCTTTAAATTCTTTTTTTTGATTGTGAAACTGATTGCAATATTCAGATACCATATCTAAAATTTGCTTTCTCGCTTCTTGTTCATTCATATGTTCAAACATATTTTTCTTCCTTTCTAATGTTTGTATGTAACCTTTTTATAAAATTCGTCCATTTGTTGATTCATACAACCAACAATATCTCCTTGATTTCTATACACTTTTGACCACTCTACTGTTTTCTCAATGGCTTCTTCTACGTTCCAAGCACATTTCCAGCCAAATGTGTGCTTAAGCTTAGAACAGTCTAATTTTAAAAAGTTTGCCTCGTGAGGACCACCATCGTATTTATCCTCCCAAGTAGCATTTTCCTGCCACTTATCACAAAACATGGTTACAATATTTCCAGTAGTTAGACAATCGCTATCATCTGGTCCTACATTATAATATCCTTCATATTTTCTATCTTCATACTGCTTGTATGCAATTAACAAATATACAAATAGTGGCTCTAACACATGTTGATATGGTCTTGTGGAATAAGGATTTCTTACAATAATTGGAATTTTTTTCTCCATTGCACGCACACAATCTGGAATAATTCTATCCTTTGCAAAATCTCCTCCACCAATTACATTTCCAGCTCTTGCTGTGGATACTTTTACTCTACCATCACTAAAAAATGAGGATTTGTAGCTATGGGTTACAAGCTCGGAACAAGACTTACTGTTAGAATATGGGTCATATCCATCTAGTGGGTCGGTTTCACGATAGCCCCATTCCCACTCATTGTTATAATATACTTTATCTGTGGTAACATTTAATACAGAAACTACACTTTTTGTATTACGAACACACTCTAACAAATAAACGGTTCCCATTACATTTGTTTCATAGGTATAAACTGGGTCTTTGTAAGACTCTCTTACAATCGGTTGTGCTGCCAAGTGAAATACGATTTCTGGCTGTGTTTCATCAAATACCTTTTGTAAATGTTCTTTATCTCTAATATCCCCAATAACTGAGTTAATTTCCTTTTCTAATCCACAAATGGTAAATAAATTTGGTGTTGTTGGTGGATTTAAAGAATAACCTGTCACAATAGCTCCTGCACGTTTTAGCATCATGCAAAGCCATGTCCCCTTAAATCCTGTATGTCCTGTAACTAACACTTTTTTTCCTTTATAGAATGAAAACATAATTGCCATTTCCTCCTTCTACTTCCAAACTTTCCAAGGAGCATTTCCAGATTCCCATAATTCTTCCAAATGTTTCTTTTCTCTTTGGGTATCCATACACTGCCAAAATCCATTATGATGGTATGACATAAGCTGTCCATCTTTTGCTAATTTTTCTAATGGTCCTTTTTCAAAGACAGTAGAATCCCCTTCAATATAATCAAATACTTCTGGATTCATTACCATATAACCTGCATTAATTAGGCTGCCATCTGCATCATTTTTTTCACGAAATGACTTGATTTGCCCTTCTTTTGTAATATCCATAACACCAAAACGTTGAGCAATATTTACAGTAGTTATTGTTGCAAGTTTTCCATGAGATTTATGATACTTTACCAACTCTTCAATATTAACATCAGAGACTCCATCTCCATAAGTTAATAAAAATGGCTCATTACCTATGTATTTTTGGATTCGTTTTACTCTGCCACCAGTCATTGTGTTAAGCCCAGTATCCACTAATGTCACTTTCCATGGCTCTGCGAAGTTATCATGAACTTTCATTTCATTTTTTGCTAAATCAAAGGTAATATCTGATGCATACAAGAAATAATCTGCAAAAAACTCTTTTACTAAATATTGCTTATATCCTAAGCATATTACAAAGTCGTTAAATCCATATTGAGAATAAGTTTTCATAATATGCCATAAAATTGGTTTTTCTCCAATTTCAATCATTGGCTTTGGCTTTAAATGGCTTTCTTCACTAATTCTAGTGCCAAACCCTCCTGCTAAAATTACAACTTTCATATTGACCTCTTTTCTATAATAACTATGATTTACTATGGCTACTACCTTATAAATAAGTTATTATTCACTTTTTTTTGTACTGCCACTTTCTGTAATGCTACTTGATTCATTAGCGCTTGATTTTTTACTATCTACTGTATTGCTACTTTTCTCATTGCTTTGTTCCATCTGCTCACTACTAGTTACAACACTGCTATTCTCTACGGAATCTTGTAACTGCATAACACTTTCTAATTGCTTTTCTGCTTCAATAGCATCATGCATATCAAAGGTTTCATCTACTCCACTAAACTCAATAATATGACTACTAATTTTTTTTAATTTGTTAGATGGAACATAAGATTGACTGCCAAATAAAAATTCATGTAATGTTTTTACGTTTCTTTCCAATGTAGCAGGGAATACATAAGAAACTCCATCTACAAAAAGTGCATACTTTTCTGCTGGGAAACCAGTTGTATCAGTAATTTGGTATTTTGTAATATCTTTTGCTAATTGAAGAATTTCACCAATTTCTAGATTTGTTGATATTTTTTCTAATGTTCTATCAATAATCTTATTTAACGTTAATAAATCCGTTTGCTTTACTTTTTGCAAGATTTTCTCAAGTACAATTCGCTGTCTTTCTGTTCGCCTAAAATCATCTCCACCACCATAGCGGATTCGACAATAAGCAACTGCTTGAACCCCATCTACATGTTGAGGACCTGTTGTTTTTAAGTGGGTGGAAGCAATATTTGTATTCTTAACGACATCAGTAATATATCCATTAATCCAATATAATTCTGTTTCGTCAATATCTAGGTCAATTCCACCTAAGTCATTGATGACATCTGCCACTGCTGCCCAGTCTACTGTTACATAATCAGTAAGAGCTAAGTCCAAATTACGATTAAGTGTATTAAGAGCTTGCTGTGGACCACCGTCTTTATATGCAGAATTTAACTTGTTGTACTCGCCTGTTTTTTCATTTACATTTACATAGGTATCTCGATATACACTAACTAGGCGAATTTGGTGAGTATCATAATTAATAGCCGCAATCATATTTACATCTGAATTAACACCACTTTCAATAGTTATATCATCGTCTTTTTTATCCACTCCAAAAATTGCAATGGTTTTAAATCCTTGTAGTGTACTTTTTGTATCTTCATTTAATTCATTGGTTTCAATAGCAGCCTCGTTAAATCCATCTTTTTGACTATTTTCATTTAACTTTCCAAACTTTCCTACTACAAAAATAACAGCAGTAAGTATGAAAGACATAATGATTAAAAAACCAATACCTCCAATGGCTCTTTTTTGCCTACTTGGTTGTTTTTTTCTTCTACTCTTTGCAGATGTTGTGGAAGAATATGCCTTTCTTTGTATTTCATAAGAAGCACTTCTTTGTCTAACTGCTTCCCTATTTGTCTTTTCTTGTTCTGTTCTTCGCTGTCTTTCCTTTGTAGCAGATATATTAGAATGGGAAGTTCTTGACTGTTCTCTTATATTTCTATTACGGTTATTTCCAATTGCTTTAAACTTTATTTCTGAATTATCACTCATACAATCACCCACCAATACAAGACTTTCTTGTATTACTTCCTTTCTTAGCTATTTTGTTCCCTTAAATAGTCTGTTGCTATTCTAATATCTTCTTTTGTTGTAATTTTTATGTTTGTATATTCACCTTCAACAACTTTTACTGGAATTTTCAAAAAATGCTCTACCATCATGGCATCATCTGTAATTGCCATTTCTTTTGTAATAGTATATGTATATGCTTGTTTTAGTAATGCGGTATCAAATGCTTGTGGAGTTTGAGCCAACCAAACATGACTTCTGTTTGGTGTGTCTACAATAAACCCTTCTTCATTAATAACTTTAATAGTTTCTTTCACTGGCACACTTAAAATACATGCTTTATATTTTTTTACTGCTTGGACACATCGTTCAATTAAATTGATAGAAATACAAGGTCTAGCACCATCATGAATAAGAACATAGTCTTCGTTTACTTTTTCTAACCCTGCAAGTACTGAATCATATCGCTCCTTTCCTCCAGCAACTACTTGTACGATATCACAAAATCCATATTTATTTACAATATGCTCCTTGCAATACTCTATATCTTCTTCTGGAACTACTAGCACTATTTTTTCCACTCCATAATCGGAAAATGCTTTTAAACTATAATATAAAACTGGATATTCTTCTATCATTAAGTATTGCTTTTTCACTTGCAACCCCATTCTTTTTCCACTTCCAGCTGCTACAATCACTGCTGCTACTGTTTCTTTCATTTTATCGCTCTCCCAATTTTAAATTTGGAACTGCATTTAAGTCCCAACCATGACGGACTCCTTTTTTATACTCATAGTAAGCAGCACAACCAATCATTGCTGCATTATCAGTACAATATATTGGTGATGGATAATAAAGAGAAATGTGATGCTTCTCACATGCTTCTTTCATTTTTTCTCTTAATGTTGTATTACATGCTACACCACCTGCTAATGCAAGTTGATGACAACCATATTCTTTTGCTGCTAATACTGCTTTTTCTACCAATACATCAACTACTGCGTGTTGAAAAGAAGCTGCCACATCATTAAAATTCACTTCTTCTCCTGTCATTTGCCCATGGTTTAGATAATTTAATACGGCTGATTTTACTCCACTAAAACTAAAATCAAATGGACTGCCATCTACTTTTGCCTTAGGAAATGCGATGGCATTTGGATTTCCTTCCTTTGATGCTTTATCAATTTTAGGGCCTCCAGGATAACCTAGACCAATGGCTCTTGCTACCTTATCAAATGCTTCACCTGCTGCATCATCTCTTGTTCTTCCAACGATTTCAAATTCTCCATAATCTTTTACAACAACTAAATGGGTGTGTCCACCTGATACAATAAGACACATAAATGGTGGTTTTAAGTCTAAATGTTCAATAAAGTTTGCAGATACATGCCCTTCAATATGATGAACTCCTACAAGTGGTTTATTACTTGCAAATGCAATGGCTTTTGCTTCTGCCACACCTACTAATAACGCTCCAACTAGCCCTGGTCCATAAGTAACACCAATGGCATCTATCTTATCTAATGTCATATTTGCTTCTTCTAGTGCAGACTCTATTACTTGATTGATTTTTTCAATGTGCTTTCTTGATGCAATCTCTGGTACTACACCACCATATAAGGTGTGTAAATCTATTTGTGAGGAAATTACATTTGATAATACTTCACGACCATTTTTTACAACAGCCGCTGCTGTTTCATCACAAGAACTTTCAATCGCTAATATATAAATGTCCTTTTCTTCCATTTTATCCCTTGCCTTTCCATTAAACAGTAATTTTTAATTATCTTCAAACAAGAGAACTGTTTGCATCCCATCTTTTCCTGCCTTTGCATTTTGGAAAATAGCTTTTACTGCATCCATATATCTATCTGGGTAAGTCAGTGATGGGCTAAAGTGGGTAAGCCATAATTCTTTTGGCTTAGCATTTTTTGCAATGTTTGCTGCCTCATACATAGTCATATGCTTATATTCTCTTGCTTTTGCTTCTTTCTCTACTTCTCCATACATACCTTCACAAATAAAAAGGTCACTATTTGTTGCATACTTTTCAATATTGCTTGTAGGTCTTGTATCTGTTGTATAAGTAAGAGAAATCCCTTTTCTTTTTTCACCTAGTACCATATCTGGCGTATAGACAAATTCTCCATCTTCAATGGTTTCTCCCTTTTGAAGTGGATTCCAATATTTCATTGGAATATTTTGCTCTTTTGCTCGCTCTACACTAAACTTTCCAGCTCGTGGTATAGAAATTCGATATCCATAACATAATACATTATGATTGACACGAAACGCATCTATAAGATAACCATTTTTTTCAATGGTTTGTTCTTGCTCTGTTACTTCTAAAAACTCAATGGGAAATGGTAGCTCTGGTGCTATTACTCTTAATGCAGATACTACTCGCTCTAATCCTTTTGGACCAATCATTAATAATGGTTCTTTTCTATCTGCGTTGCCCATAGTAAGTAATAACCCTGGTAATCCACTAATATGGTCTGCATGATAATGAGTAAAACAAATAATATCAATGGGTTTAAAACTCCAACCAACTTCCTTTATCGCTACTTGCGTTCCTTCGCCACAATCTATTAATAAACTACTTCCGTTGTATCTTGTCATAAGTGACGTTAATAAACGGTATGGGAGGGGCATCATACCTCCTGTCCCAAGTAAACAAACATCTAACATTATTCCTCCTAAACTAGCTCCGTAGCTTCTTTTGTATTTACTTTCTTAACAAAAGTTGCTACCCACTTATCATAACAAGTTTCACAAACATTAATTGTATCAACTTGTCCATCTTTATTTGAAAAATATCCCCATGTTTTTTTTATATGGACATATTCTTTTTTTGGCAGTTGATTGCTTTCTACAATCAGTTGCCCACAACAATTACAAATCACTTTTTCATACAAACCCACTTTTGTTTCCTCCATCATAGGAATGGAAGTTACACAATTACAATCTTCACAATATTCATATCTATGTTGTTTTCTATCTTTCATATTCTTACAATACCTCTCATCAATTATGACGCTATTCGTATATATGCAATAAACCATTGATTCACACAAAGTTACTGAATTATTGTACAAGATATTATTTATAAAAAACAATGGAAATTGCTATTA
The DNA here is from genome assembly GCA_904395845.1 of uncultured Lachnospiraceae bacterium. GTDB lineage: Bacteria > Bacillota > Clostridia > Lachnospirales > Lachnospiraceae > Fimimorpha. The sequence continues at coordinate 10,002 of CAJFOH010000034.1, read as the reverse complement.
AATATGGGAATTTTGCATTAGATAGCCATCTTCTTCCGGTTTTGTATAAAAGTTTTTTCGTCTGCCTATAATTTCAAAACCATGCTTCTTATAAAGAGAAATGGCAGATTCGTTGCTAACTCTTACTTCTAAATTTATAGTTTCGGTTCCATGTTTTTTTGCAACTTCTAACAACTCTTTTAATAGCTTTGTTCCAATCCCTTGTCCTTGAACCTCTTTTGCAACTGCAATATTAGTAATATCTCCCTCTTGCAACACCACATACATTCCTACATACCCTACAACAATATTTTCCTGTTTTGCCACAAGAAAATAATAATTATCTTTTAAAAAACTTTCTTCTAAGGCTTCATAAGACCAAGGAGTAGAAAACGTATTTTCTTCTAATGTTACAACCATACTAATATCTTCTTTTTTCATTGGCTGTATTGTAATCATATTCATTTCTTTTCCCTTTGTTTATTTTGTTTCCTTTTCCTTCGTTTTTTCTTCTAATTCTCTTTCTGCTTGCGATTTTCTTAAATAATCTGGTTGATGTTGTGTAGCAGTTTCTATCTTACCTTCTTTGTAATACTTTGCTCCTAAAGCAGCTACTGCTCCTGCTCGTTGACGATTCATAAATGATGGTGCAAAATGACATGGCTTATTGCTTAACTGCTCTATCATCTCTTTATAAACTGGTACACCATCTCCTAGAAACATAACTTCACATTCAAATTCGTTTACTACCCTCATTAACTCTGCAATATCCATTGCTGATTGGTCCATAAGAGTAGAAAACTGTTCTCCATTGTATTGATAAATGCCAGTATATACTTGATTTCTTCTTGCATCCATAATTGGACATAATATATAACTAGAGGAAAAGCATTGATATGCCATTGCCTCTATGGTAGGAATATGAATCAATGGCTTTTTTAATGCCAAGCCTAGTCCCTTTGCAGTTGCTGAACCAATACGAAGTCCTGTAAATGAACCTGGACCTGCTGATACTGCAATGGCATCAATAGAATCTAGTGGTATTTCTGTCATTTTTATAATTTCATCTAACATTGGTAATAATGTTTGTGAATGTGTCTTTTTAAAGTTAAATGTATATTCTGCTGTAATGCTATCATCAGTCCAAATAGCAATACTAGCTACCAAAGAGGAGCTTTCAATTCCCAATACTCTCATATAAACTACCTCCATTTTTTATAGTTATTTTTCTATAATCAAAGCCTTCTTCTAAATCTTTTTCTATGGTAATTTGAATAGCTTGTTCTGGGATAATTTCTTCTATTAATACTGCCCATTCTACAAGTGTCACTCCATTACCATAAAAATAATCTTCGTATCCGATTTCTTCCATTTCTTCAATATCGCCAATACGATACACATCAAAATGATACAATGGCATACGTCCACAATCATACTCTTGAACAATGGTAAATGTTGGGCTATTTACTGGCTCTGTAATTCCAAGACCTTTTGCAAATCCTTGGGTAAATACTGTCTTTCCCACTCCTAAGTCACCATCTAAACAGAGTATCATTCCTGCTTTTACATGCTCTCCAATTACTTTTCCTAATTCAAATGTTTCCTCATATCCAAATGTTTCGATTATTTTTTCTATTTGTTCCATTTACATAAACCTTTCTATCCATAAAAATGTTTACTTTCCTTTTACCTGATGCCTTGAAAGATGTTCTTTTGCATACTCCATAATATGTTTTGCATCATCTCCTAACTCTCGTTTTGAAATTACATTGGCATGAACAGGGTTTGTATAAATAAGAATGATTGTCTTTAACCCTACAACTTTATAAATATCTGACCATAACACAGTTGCTTTTTGCTCTTCTTTGCAAACATCAATACCTTGTTCATAAAATATATAGGTTAATGTTCCTTGCAATGCCTTGTTTCCTTTCACCTGAGCCTTTGCCTTACTATAAAGAATGGCAGGTTGTAGCACTACAAAAACAAAGCCTATAAACAACAGTGCAACACTAAATTTTGTATTTGTAGCGTCGTATCTTATAATACCTAATACAAAACAGGCAAGTCCAAATACAAAGCCTATGATGCCTGATAATCTACAATAATTATGGAACAGCAAAAAACGAAACATATCGTTTACTGTAATGGTAACATCTACTTTTAATTGTTTTTCCATTGTATTCGCAACATAAGAGGAGAGTGTACCTCTACTCTTTCCTTTCTAATATTTTTAAATACCTATGATGTAATCATAATTTGAATTATCTATCCCTTACATTCATCTATATTTTTTTCAAATATTTGTTTTATTGCATAGGTATAGTATCTCTTATATTATAACAAAATTGATATAAATTACAAGATAGAGTTTTATTTCTATTCTATATTTTCTCTTGCAATTTTCTTTCATTTCTCTTATAATAACAGATAAATAATTAGGAAATTCTTCGGGGCAGGGTGCAATTCCCTACTGGCGGTATAGTCCGCGACCCGCATATGCGGTTGATTTGGTGAAATTCCAAAACCAACAGTAATTGAAGTTTTGTTGGAACATATTCATAAGGTCTAAGCCATGGCCTATGTTCTACCTTCATAAGTCTGGATGAGAGAAGAATAATATTCATACTACAAAGGCAACACATTTGTTTGTCCTTTTTACCTCTATGAATATTGTAAGACACTTATGATTTGTAGGTTTCTCTCTGCTACTAAGAATACCACAATAATAAGTGTCTTTTTTTGTTCCGTATTTCCTTTTTATCATTATTTATGAATAAGGAGGACATTTTTATGTTTCAAACAAGTAGTAACTTACTTTCTCAAATGGCAGATAACCTTTCTTTTTTACTTGTCTGTCTAATTACCATTGTGGCTATTTATGCCATTGCAATTTTAGGGGAACGTTTTACAAAGCACTCCCCATCTTCTATTTCTCTTGCAAAAAAAGTAACCTTTATTGGTATTTTTTCAGGAATTGCTTTTGTTCTTATGATGTTTAGCTTCCCACTCTGGTTTGCTCCAAACTTTTATAAAATTGATATTAGTGATGTTCCTGTACTGATTTGTGCCTTTACTCTTGGACCTGTTGCTGCAGTACTAGCAGAACTTTGCAAAGTCTTATTAAATTTGATTATTAGTGGCACAAGCACCGCCTTTGTTGGAGAATTTTCCAACTTTATTATTGGTTGCTTCTTTGTAGTTCCAGCTTCTATTTTATATCGTTTGTTTCAAACAAAACAATCTGCATATATTAGTGTTGTTGTTGGTACTATTATTATGACCGTTTTTGGAACGGTGTTTAATGCCCTTTATCTGCTTCCAAAATACGCAGTATTATATGGAATTCCTCTTGATTCCTTGATTGGTATGGGCACTGCTATTAATCCAAATATTACTGATATTACTAGCTTTGTTTTATTTGCAGTAGCACCATTTAATTTGCTAAAAGGTAGTATTATTTCAATTGTTACATTACTTCTTTATAAAAAAATTCGCTTCTTTCTTTTAAGAACTTCTGATTAATCTACATAAAAAAACAACCTTCAATGCTTGGATTTTCATCTAGCATGAAAGGTTGTTTTTTACTTTTTAATATCTCATAGTTAGTTGAATTCTCTTCTTTTCCATATCTACGCTAACAACTTTTACTTCTACAATATCTCCAACACTTACCACTTCTAATGGATGTTTTACAAATTTATCGGTAAGTTGTGAGATATGAACAAGTCCATCTTGATGGACTCCAATATCCACAAATGCCCCAAAATCAATAACATTTCTTACTACACCTTTTAACACCATTCCTGGTTGTAAATCTTTCATATCTAATACATCGGTACGTAAAATAGGCTTTGGCATTTCTTCTCTTGGATCTCGTGCTGGCTTTTCTAATTCCTTTACAATATCCTCTAAGGTTAACTCTCCCACTCCTAGCTCCTTAGAAAGTTTAGAAATATTAGCTTTTTTCCTAATTCCATCTAATGTTCCCTTGGTAACATCTTCTAGTTCATAGCCTAATGTAGTAAGAAGTGTTTTTGTAACCTCATAACTTTCTGGGTGAACAGAGGTTGCATCAAGAGGTTGATTTCCACCTGTAATTCGCATAAATCCTGCACATTGTTCGTACGCTTTTGGCCCTAATTTTGCTACTTTTAATAGTTCTTTTCTATTTTTAAAGCGACCATTTTCTTCTCTATATGCCACAATATTTTTTGCAACTACTTTGCTAACACCTGAAATATACTCTAACAATGAAGCAGATGCTGTATTTAAGTCAACACCAACTTTATTAACACAATCTTCTACTACACTACCAAGTGCTTCTCCTAATTTTTTTTGATTCATATCATGTTGATACTGCCCAACACCAATGGATTTTGGATCAATTTTTACTAACTCAGCAAGTGGATCTTGTAAACGTCTGGCAATGGATACTGCGCTTCTTTGTCCAACATCAAAGTTTGGAAACTCCTCTGTGGCTAATTTACTTGCAGAATATACGGAAGCACCTGCTTCATTGGTAATAACATAGCAAACGTCTTTTTTGATTTCTTTTAGCATATCTACAATAATCATTTCTGATTCTCTAGAAGCAGTACCATTTCCAACGGAAATTAAAGTAATATTATATTTATCAATTAACTGCTTTACGATTTTTTTTGACTCCTCCACTTTGTTTTGTGGCTCTGTTGGGTAAATAACAACAGTATCTAGTACTTTACCTGTTTCATCTACTACTGCTAACTTACACCCTGTACGAAATGCTGGGTCCCAACCTAAAACAACTTGTCCTGTAATTGGTGGTTGCATAAGAAGTTGTTGTAAATTTTTTCCAAATACTTTTATTGCTCCATCTTCTGCTTTTTCTGTTAACTCACTTCTAATTTCTCGCTCAATAGATGGTGCTATTAAACGATGATAACTATCTTCTACTGCTTCTTGTAAAATAGCATTTATCTGATTATTTTCTGTTTGTATGATTTTCTTTTCTAAATATCTTATAATAGTTTCTACTGGAGCTTCTATTTTTACTGATAAATATTTTTCTTTTTCTCCACGATTGATTGCAAGAATACGATATCCAGCTGTTTTTGTAATGGCTTCATCATAATGATAGTATTGCTCATATACAGAGGAAACTGTGTCATCTTTTGCCACTGCAATTAAGCGTCCTTCTTTTGTTGTCACTTGTCTTATATAAGTACGATATTCTGCTGTATCGGAAATTAATTCTGCAATAATATCCTTTGCTCCGTCAATGGCTTCTTGTATGGAGGCAACTTCTTTTTCTTCATTGATAAATTCACTTGCCACTTCATCTAATGTTCCTTTTACTTCTCCTTGTAATAAAATATTAGATAATGGCTCTAAGCCTTTTTCTTTTGCAATAATTGCTCTTGTTCTTCTCTTTGGCTTATATGGACGATACAAATCCTCTACTGCAACTAATGTTTTGGCATCTTCGATTTGTTGCTTTAATGCTTCTGTTAACGCACCTTGTTCTTCAATAGACTTTAATACTTGTTGCTTTCTATCTTCTAACCCACGCAAATACTTTAAACGTTCTTCTAGGTTTCTAAGTATTTCATCATTTAATCCACCATGAACTTCTTTTCGGTAACGTGCAATAAAGGGAATGGTATTTCCTTCATCAATTAATGTGATAACTGCTTCTACTTGACTTGCTTTAATTTGTAATTCTTCTTGTAACTGTTTTACAATATTCATAATGCCTCCACTTAGTTTTCTATTTTTTTGTTTTTCCTTCATCATGTAACTCTATTTTCATTATTTTGTCAAAGTAATTATTATGTACTTTTATAGATATGTCACAAATATAATGTATTTTTATTATACTCTAGGAATTCTTCTTTCGCAACTATACCTATTTTACACTTATCAAAAACCTATTTTTTTATTCTCTGTCCTTATTTCCTTGCTATTACTATCACGATATGATAAAATTAAGCCAGTTTTATCAAGGAGGAAAACGATAATGGAGAATAAAAACACACCAAACGGTTCTAATCACAATCCAAACTATAATTCAAACCCAGAATCTTGGATGTCAAATGAACCAACACAAAATAACGATACACAAATATTCAATGAAAATCAGTTCCAGAATCAAGCTCAAAATGGGCAAAACCAATATTATAATCAACCTCAAAATAATCAAAATCAATACTATAACCAACCTCAAAATAACCAGAATCAATACTATAACCAATCTCAGTACGGACAAAACCAATATTATAACCAACCTCAACGACAAGGTGCAAACAAACTTGCCATTGCTTCTTTTGTAATTTCTATTCTATCTGTTATCCTTTGTTGTTGTAGTCCATATGTTATGATTATTGGTGGCATTACAAGTATCACTCTTGCAGTTTTATCTAAGCGTGACACTGGTCGTATGCATGGTCTTGCTATTGCTGGACTTGTAATTTCTATTATTTTCTTAGTACTTGCTATTCTTACTCTGATTATGGGTGTTTTCCTACTAGGAAATACAGAGTTTATAAATACGTATCGTGAAATTCTAATTGAAAATGGAATTGATCCAGAAGAACTTGGACTTATCATTTCTAATTTTTTAAATTAGAATACAATGCTTAAGAATATATCATAACCGAATAAATAACAATGGGAGTAGCCACAAAATAGATGAAATACATCTAACTTGTAGCTACTCCCTATTTCGTTTATGGCAACTTGATGCCATATACAATTAACTGGTAGTTTTTCCATATAACATTTATAACAATAATTACAATGGCTATATACAAATAAACATTTCTATACTTTATTCCTTTTATTTTTCCTCTTGTAACATATTTAACTGTATGACTTATCATAAAGAAAAGAATAAATCCAACTCCATAACTAACTACTGGGTGATAATACAAACTTTTTATAATATCCCCCTGCATCAAACTTCTAATTGCCCTTGTTCCTCCACAACCAGGACAGTATAAATGTGTTAATTGATGAAAGGCACATGGAAACTGATAAATGGTAATAGAAAAATGTTTAATTGCTAAATATCCAAAACCTATGGCTATAAAAAATGTAAGAAACAATAGATATAACATATCTTCTATTTGTAATTTTCTTTTTTTCAAATTTATTCTCCTAATGCAAAGGCATCATGTACTGCTCTCATTGCTCGTTCAGTATCAGCTTCATCAATAAGTACTGTAATACGTATTTCTGATGTGGAAATCATTTTAATATTAATTCCAACTCCAAACAATGCTTCAAACATTTTTGCTGCAACTCCCGGATTAGAAGTCATACCAGCGCCAATGATAGATACCTTTGCTACATGTTCTTCATATTCCACTTTTTTTGCTGTAATCCCATCCATATTTTCATGAATCGTTTCTAGAGCATCCTTTAAATCTGTCTTTGCCACAGTAAAGGAAATGTCTTTTGTTCCCTCTCTCCCAACAGATTGTAATATAATATCTACATTAATTCCTTTTCTTGATAAATAGTTAAATACTCGGAATGCGATTCCTGGCTCGTCTTTCACTCCCATAACAGAAATTCTTGCTGTATTTTTATCTGCTGCCACACCACTAATTAACATCTTTTCCATATTTTTTACTTCCTCCTTTACAATTGTTCCCTCTGCATTATTAAGGCTGGAACGAACAACTAATTGTACACTATATTTTTTTGCCAATTCTACACAACGGTTATGAAGTACCTTAGCTCCTAATGAAGCAAAATCTAACATTTCATCATAAGTTACTTCCTTCATTTTCCTTGCATTTGGTACAATTCTTGGGTCAGCCGTATATACTCCTTCTACATCAGTGTAGATTTCACATGTATCTGCATGCAATGCCGCTGCAAGGGCAACTGCTGTTGTATCAGACCCACCCCTACCTAATGTAGTCAAATCATCGTATTTATTAATTCCTTGAAATCCCGTTACAACTACAATTTTTTTCATTTCCAGTTCATTGAAAATTCGTTCTGTATCAATTCTTTTTACCTTTGCTTGTGTATATCTTGATGTTGTATGCATAGCTACTTGCCACGCATTTAAAGATACAACAGGTACTCCTAGTGCTTGAATTGCCATTGCCATCAATGCAACGGAAACTTGTTCTCCTGTTGTTAATAACATATCAAGTTCTCTTTTTGAAGCATTTGGATTAATCTCATTGGCTTTTTCTAGTAATTCATCTGTTGTTTTTCCCATAGCTGATAATACAACTACTACTTGATGTCCTTTGTTATAATCTTCAATACAACGCTGTGCCACATTAAAAATTCTATCTTTATCTGCAACAGAACTTCCTCCAAATTTTTTGACAATTAACATAGTGTCCTCCATTTCAACAATTCTTACTTCATACTCTAAAAAAATATCCCAAACTTTTGGTTTTAAAGTTGGGATATCTTTTGTCACTATAACATGTGCTATGATAACATATTATCATCTATTTCATGATAAAAATTTCCATGATAATTTTTTATTTCAAATGTTTGTAATGTATTTTATTACTGTGTCAATCGAATTCTCGTTATCATACCATCACAATGCTTTGCTTTTTCTTCAAATTCACCTTCAGATAATAGACAAGTGATAAAACCAAACTCATCTTCTTTTCCAATGGTTACTAGGTGTTCTACCCCAAATAACTTTTCCATCTCATTTTTTCTTTCATCTACATTTCCTGCTACACGAACAAAAAACTGCTTTTTAGAATTTTTAAAATCCCCTAATTTTAGTTTATTCTTACTCCACTGAATTGTTATATTTCTATCCAAATGTTTTACTTCATCTATAATATCTGCCACTACTGCACTAGCTGTTGGAAGTTTTCCAGCTCCAGCTCCATAAAACATTAAATCACCAATAACATCTCCACGAACTAAAATTCCATTCATTACGTCATTGACATTTTTTAATGGATGCTCATCTCCAACCATCACAGGAGATACCATAGCATATACTTTATTATCAACTTTCTTACTTGTACCAAATAGTTTAATCGTAAGTCCTAATTTTTTTGCATATTCCATATCAGTATCACTAATGTTAGTAATACCTTCGGTATAAATATCATTATAATCTACTTGGCAACCAAATGCTAAAGAAGATAAAATTGCTATTTTTCTACACGCATCATATCCTTCTACATCAGCTTCTGGATTTTGTTCTGCATACCCTTTTTGTTGGGCTTCTTTTAATACTGTGTGAAAACTTGTACCTTCCTTTTCCATTTTAGTAAGCATATAGTTGGTTGTCCCATTTAAAATTCCTGTAATTTCATAGATTTCATCAGAGGTTACTGATTGATTTAGTGGTCGAATAATTGGAATTCCTCCACCTACACTTGCTTCAAATAAAAAGTTTATATTTTTATTTTTTGCTAATTCTAATAACTCTGCACCATGCTTTGCTACTAATTCTTTATTAGAAGTAACTACATGTTTCCCTGCTTCTAAGGAAGCTTTCACATATTCATAAGCAGGTGTTGTTCCACCCATGGTTTCTACTACAATGTCTATTTCAGGATTATTGATAATCTTATCAATTGTATGCACTACTTTGTTCTCCATAAAATCACCTGGAAACTCTCTTTTATCTAGTACACATACAACTTCAATTTCCTTTCCAGCTCTCTTTGTTACATGTTCTTTGTTGCGTCTTAACACTTCCACAACGCCAGAGCCAATATTCCCATAACCTAATATCGCCACTTTTACCATATCTCGTCCGTTGCCAAAAATCTATAACTATCTATAAATCTTGTTTCATTCCCTGTTCAACGAATCCAATTTTGAATACTATTAATAGTTTTCTACTTTCGTTTGATATAATTCTCCGAGGGCGTAAATTCGGATACAACGCATCCTACACATTAGCATTATCTTGTCATTGACACTATGCTAACTTATAGTTTGAAAGATTCATACTTGCATTGAAATCTCTATCAATCATTAGACCACAACTACATTGATACACTCTATCTTTCAATTTTAAATCTTTCTTAATCT
>CAJFOH010000033.1 GCA_904395845.1 uncultured Lachnospiraceae bacterium | reverse complement strand
TGTATTGTTTCCAATTTTGTAATATATAATCTCCCAATTCTACCAATCGACTTGAATCTTTGTGAGAAATACGAATAACAGACATTGGCCACTTTACAATACCTACAGATACATCTTCAAATCCTTTAATAGAAAATGTTTCTTCCACTGGGGCTTTTGCCATAGCAAATTCATAATTTCCACCTTGGAAATGGTCATGTGTTAAAATAGACCCTCCAACAATTGGTAAATCTGCATTGGAACCTAAGAAATAGTGTGGAAATAGTGTTACAAAGTCAAAAAGCTTTTGAAAAGTAGCTTTTTCAATTTTCATAGGAGTATGTTCCCCACTAAATACAATACAATGTTCGTTATAATACACATATGGAGAATACTGAAATCCCCAATTTGTATTATTGATTGTAATTGGAATGATTCTATGGTTATCTCTTGCTGGATGATTGAAACGACCTGCATATCCTTCATTTTCCTTACATAATAAACACTTTGGATACCCACTTTGCTTCATCGTTTTTGCTGCTGCAATCGCCTTTGGATCTTTTTCAGGCTTGGATAAATTGATTGTAATATCTAAATCTCCATATTCGGTAGAAGTTACCCATTTCATATCCTTTTTTACTCGATAGGTACGGATATAATCTGAGTCTTTACTTAATTGATAATAATAATCGGTCGCTTCTTTTGGAGAATTGCTATAAGCTTCTTTAAATGTTGCAATAACTTGACTTGGTCTTGGCATTAAACAGTTCATTATTTTTGTATCAAATAAATCACGACTTACTATGCTATCTGGTTCAATCAGGTGTTTTTCTTCTGCATACTGTAATAATTCGCTTAAAATAGTTTCTAAATCTTCTCTTGTTACTTGGCCATCTATTTGTACTGGCTCATATTCTTCTAGTTGTAGTAAATGTAAGATTTGATTGGTTGCATAGATAACATCTTCTTCTAATAATAACCCTGTATTTCTTCCATAGGCAATTAATTTGCTAATACTTTTATAAATATTTGTATTCATATTTGCTTCCCCTATCCTTTTATATTATTTTCCGATTATCCTAACTTTCTTGCTCCATCTCCTACTTCTACAACATAAAAATCTGCTTTGTAACCGATTTTTTCTTCATAAGCTGTACCAACACGTTCAATAAATGCATCAATACAATCATTTTCCACAATACTTACTGTACATCCACCAAATCCAGCTCCTGTCATACGAGAACCGATTACACCCTTTTGTTTCCATGCTTCTTCTACTAATGTATCAAGTTCAATTCCAGTTACTTCATAATCATCTCTTAATGAAATATGTGATTCATTCATTAATTGGCCAAATAAAGCAATGTTATTTTCTTCTAGTGCTTTTACTGCTTTGATTGTTCTTTGATTTTCATATACAGCATGTTTTGCTCTTCTACGATTTGTTTCATCTGTAATACAATCTTTTAATTGCTCAAATTCTTCTTCTGAGAGTTCTCCTAAACTATTAATGTTTTTCTTTTCCTTAATTTGTGCAAGAGCTGTTTCACATTGACTTCTTCTTTCATTGTATTTAGAATCTGCTAATCCACGCTTTTTATTACTACAAGCAATAACAATTTTAGCATTTTCTAATGCGATTGGTGCGTATGTATAAGATAAGTCTGCAGTGTCTAAGAAAATTGCATGGTCTTTTTTCCCCATTGCAATGGCAAATTGATCCATAATTCCACAGTTTACACCATTAAATTTATTTTCTGCAAGTTGGCTAATCAGTGAAATATCTATCATACTTACATCAAATCCAAATTCTTCTTTTAAAATAACAGAAGTTACAACTTCAATGGATGCTGAAGAAGAAAGTCCAGAACCATTTGGAATATTTCCAAAGTAAACAATATCAAGTCCACTTGTTATTTTGTATCCTTTTTGTTCAAATGCCCACATAACTCCCTTTGGATAGTTACACCAATTATCTTCTTTTTTATATACAAAGTTTTCTGCTGGCACAGTTACTACACCAAGTGCTGTAAAGTTTAAAGAGTAAAATCTCATTACATTGTCATTGTTTTTTCTTGCTACTGCGTATGTTCCAATGGTTAATGCACATGGAAATACATGACCACCATTGTAATCAGTATGTTCTCCAATTAAATTTACTCGACCTGGAGCAAAGTAAAAACTAGCTCCATCGTTACTTCCAAATACTTGTTCAAATGCTTCCATTAATTTCTTTCTCATTTTATTCTCCTCCTAAATGAATAACAACTATTTCTATATGAATAAATAAAAACATTTATTCTTATCTTTTTGTTAACCTGTTCTTATTTATCATTTTCTATTAAACAAATGATTACATATTTCATTTATATTTTTTTGCTTTCCTATATCTACAAGTGTACTACCTTCATTAAGCCTATCAATCAAAAAGTTTTTCATTTTATTTATTTTGTATCATAAATGATTTTCATAACTAAATTTTGTTTGTAATCTCCAAAGGCTTCTCCAAATAAATTCATTCCACCTTTATTAATTGCATCTTGCTTTACACCAATTCGTACACAAATGTATGGTTCTTTTAGCAGTTGATAAGTTTCGATTGTTTGATTACTACATGATTCTTCATCAATATAGCTTCCTTCATTTGTAATTCTCCAAGTTTTTAACATTCCGTATTGTGTATTTTTATCTGGCCACCAGATTGGATTATTCTTTCCCCGCCTTCCACCAAAATCACTAGGGCAAGTCCATGTTCCGACTTCTTTTCCATTAACCCAAAGAGTAATATCTGATGGATACTCCATGTTATAGTCATGGTCTTCGGAGCATACTTCTGCTGATATTTGTATTTCTTTTATCTTTTTTTCTATTAGTTGGTGATTTGGAAAACGATATTCCAAATACCCACAACCAAGCCAAATAATTTGTGCCTGTACTCTATCTGGTTCAAAAAAACATCTTGGCTCATCTTCTTCTCCAATACGATTTTTTTCGCTGGCAATTCCACAAGTTGGCTCTACATAATAATCTACAAAGTGACCAATTGGCATTGAAATGATTTCAAAATCTTCTTCTGTTTTCATTTCCATGGTAACTGTAACTGATTCACCTACTATATGACACAATTTCATATTGCCACGAACCCCTGGTACTAATTCTGTTTGAATGAAACCACATTCTTCTAATACTTTAATATGAGATACTGCACTTGATTGGGGAATCTGAAGTATTTCTGCAATTTCATTAATGTTTCTATCCCCTTTTTTTAATAATTTTAAAATATCAATTCGTACCTCAGAAGAAAGTGCCTTACCTACCAGTATGACCTGCTCTTTGTTATCTAATGTTAATTTCACTTACTCCCCTCCTTTCCATTCCCTCTATTCACAATTCTATTGAAATCATATGATTTTTCCCTTTCATAATACTAATATAGAAATATACTACCTTTATTCTATTTGTTTTTCTGTTATAAATCATTTTTTTTGATAGTTTTATTATAACAAACTTTTCTTATTTGTAAAGTATTTTTTGTGCAATATTTTTACAAAAAAATAGAAATCCTTTCTTGCTAGTTTCTCTCTAGCAACAAAAGATTTCTATTGGGTTATTATAGATTATAATAGCTGACTATATTCTTTAAATGCTGTTGGTAGTGAATATTTTTCTTTCACCTGTTCATTGGTTACAAATAAAAATTCTGTATTGTTCTCTTTTATCAAACACTCATCTCGATTCTTAGTAACAATGACTTTATAACCAATCATATGCCATTCTACATGACTAAAAATATGCTTAGCTGATGGTAATGGCCATATAGTAACAGTAACACCTAATTGATTTTCCCAAAAGTGTTGTGCTTCTTCCATGGTTAAGTGTCCTTCAACATTTATTAACTCATATAATCCAGCTAACAATCCCTTATCTTCTCTTTTTCGTATGATAGTATATCCATTATCTTCTACCACAAATACTGTTTTCTTTTCTATTTTTCGCTGTTTTTTCTTCGGCTTATTTGGAATTTCACCAATTAAGTTATTCTTTTTTGCAAGGCAAATTTCTTCCCATGGACATTTATAACAAAGTGGTGCTCCATTTGGAATACAAACGGTTGCCCCTAATTCCATAAGCCCTTGATTAAATGTAGATGGATTTGGTTTTACTGCCTCCATTGCTCTTTT
>CAJFOH010000032.1 GCA_904395845.1 uncultured Lachnospiraceae bacterium | reverse complement strand
GGTATTACTTTTTTATAGCCTTTTGTAATAATCTAGCATTAATGATAGGTTATTACACCTTATACACCTTATTTGTACTGGAGAGTAAGGAGGTATTTCATTTATGAAAATAGAGTTTTCCAATTCATCTTTGGAGGAACAAAAATTATACGATGCATCTTGAAAGAAAATATTGTCTTACAAACCAATTCTTGCTTTTATTTTAAAGCATTGTATTTCTGATTTTTCCACTTGTAGTGTGGAAGAAATTACTAACAACTACATTGAGCAAGTAGAAGTATCCAAAGTTTCTATCGACCCTGATAGAACAAATGCAAACAACGAAGCTACCTTTGTAGCTCAAAAAATTGCTGGACTAAATATTGAGGATAGTAGTATAACAGAGGGGAAGATATTTTATGACATTCGCTTCTTTGCTATAACGCCGAAGAAAGAACCAGTAAAATTAATTATCAACATTGAAGCTCAAACAACCGAACGACTATCTTACTCTATACTAACACGTGGAGTTTACTATGCTTGTCGTTTAATTTCTTCCCAAAAGGGAGTGGAATTTTCTGGCTCACATTATGAAGATATGAAAAAAGTATATTCCATTTGGATATGCACCAATCCCCACAAAGAAAAGGGGAATTCCATTAATCGATATTATACAATAGAAGAACAAGTTTATGGTAATGTAAAAGAAAAAAGAGAAACCTATGACTTAATGGAAGTTATTATGATTCGATTAAACTATGATGTTGTTCCAGATAATAAGTTATTGGAATTTTTATCTACCTTATTTTCTCCTAAGTTATCTTCCATCAGTAAATTGAAAAATATGAGGGAAGAATTAGGAACTTCAGGTAACCACGATTTAGAAATAGAAAGGGCGGTGACGCATATGTGTAATTTAAGCAATGATATTCGTACTATGGGTAGAGAGGAAGGACTGTTATTAGGACTTGAACAAGGCAAACTAGAAAGTATTCGTCAAATAGTTTTTAATATGCTTTCTAAACATGTTGATGATAATTTCATCATAGACATTGCAAACATTTCTACCGAACAATTACAACAGTTAAAAGAAGAATGGCTAAAAGCCTATCCTTCTAATTCGTAACCTATTCTTTAAAAAGCTTCTTGTGTAACTACCAGAAGCTTTTTTATTGTATTTTTTTATTGCAACTTCCATTGTTCTAATGTAAAATATACTTAAAATATTTTACTACTATGATACTATGGTTGTATCAGTGCTTTTTCCATATATTCCATAGTTGAAACATAGTAGAAGGCGAGGTTGACTATGATACGTTTTATACTTGTTGCAAGTTTTGTTATTTTATTTTTAATCGCAACGATTCTTGTACAAATTATTGAGTACATCATAGGTAAATTTAATCCAAATCTACGAAACAAAAGCTCATTAGCTATTATTCAATGGGCATTTCGTGTTGTATTATTTTTATCTGGGACAAAATTAACAGTTATTGGGAAAGAAAATATTCCTGATGAGCCTGTTCTTTATGTAGGAAATCATAGAAGTTTCTATGATATTGTAATTGGTTATTCCTTAGTTCCTAACTTAACAGGATTTATTGCAAAAAAAGAGATGGAAAAAATCCCTCTATTATCTCATTGGATGCGTCTTGTAAATTGCCTATTCTTAGACCGTAATAATATTAAAGAGGGGTTAAAAACCATTTTAGAAGGAATTGAAAAAGTAAAACAAGGCATTTCCATTTGGATTTTCCCTGAAGGCACAAGAAATACTGGCTCTGAACTTGAGTTAATGCCATTTAAGGAAGGAAGTTTAAAAATTGCTGAAAAATCCGGTTGCCCAATTATTCCTGTTGCAATGAAAGGAACTGCTGATATTTTTGAAAATCAATTCCCTAAAATTCGTAAAAGACATGTTACTGTTACTTTTGGAGAACCAATAAAAATCAAAGAATTAGAGAAAGAGCAAAAGAAATTCCTAGGAGCATATACCCAGTCTATTATTGAGGAAATGCTTAAAAACTCTTGATTTTCTAATCAAAAAGGTAGATTTATTTTTATTCGTTAGTAGTAAATATTGTATGAATAAAAACTAAATCTACCTTTTCTTTTTTCTAAGTAACTATTTCTATTTTTATATCTAATTTATACGTTTTCCTTTTTCATATTATGGATAAGACAACGGCGAAATTCAAATTCTTGTCTTTCTTTTGTACATAAGGTGCTTAATATAACCCCAGCAAATAATGATTGTATTGCAACCATAGCAACAAATCCACTAACAATTAATGTTGGAATCCTTGGAACTAATCCTGTCTGTATATAAGTGCAAAAAATTGGTACAAATAAAATAGCAGATAATATAAATAACAAGCTAGATAGAAATCCGAAAAATCCTAGTGGCTTATAATTCTTATATAATTTACCGATTGTAATAAGTACTTTCATTCCATCTCGATATGTATTTAACTTTGATTCACTTCCCTCTGGGCGATCTCTATAATCAATAATAATGTTTTCCACATACAAATTTTTATCCACTGCATGAATAGTCATTTCTGTTTCGATTTCAAATCCTTTTGATAATACTGGAAACGTTTTTACAAAATCGTAACTAAATCCACGATATCCTGTCATAATATCTCTAATATTGCTTTTAAACAATCGGTTAATTGTACTTCGAACCAAACTATTCCCTAAATTATGAAATGGTCTTTTATTTTCTTCAAAATAAGTAGAAGACAAACGATCCCCCACTACCATATCCGCCCCGTTTTGAATTGCACTTACAATTTTACTTGCATATTCTGCTGGATATGTATCATCTCCATCAATCATAATATAGCACTCTGCATCAATTTCTCGAAACATACGGCGAATTACATTTCCTTTTCCTTGCTGATATTCATGGCGAACTACCGCCCCTGCTTCTTTTGCTATTTTTGCAGTATTATCCTTTGAGTTGTTATCATATACATATATCACTGCTGTTGGAAGTTCTTTTTTCCAATCTTCTACTACTTTTTTTATTGTTTTTTCCTCATTGTAGCATGGAATTAAAACTGCCACCTTATCCATAATACTACCGCTACCCAAAATGTGAGTTGTTAATTCCTAAATTAGCCTTTGGTACATACTTGCAATGTCTATTCTTCATCATTTATAATACATTCAATTCTTCAATTGCTATGTAGAATGGTTTGTACTTCATTATCTCAGCTATTGTTTTATTTAAATAATCATACAAATTTTTTCTATTTTGTCATGAAGTTTGTGTACCTTTTACTTTTGTTTTCGGATATTTTTTGAGTAGACTCTCCTTTCTCTAGATTTTCATATTTTTGGTCATGTATGAAGCTTCATTACACACTTGTTCCATTACATAAAATATAATAATATTTATAAGTATTATATTTTTACAAAATACCTTTCAAATCTATTTTTCTGCTACCATACTTTTGTATTCTTCATGGTTCTCAAACCACTTTCTTGCATAGGAACATGTAGGTATTACTTTCTTTCCTTTCTCTTTTAAGGAAGTTACTGCTTCATTCATTAACTTTCCAGCTACCCCTTGTCCACGTAAGGATTCATCCACAAAGGTTCTTGTAATTTCAACGGTGTTTCCTTCCACTTCTGGAAATCGTATTTCTGCCACTACTACATTATCTTCATTGTTTAAATAAATTCGATTTTCTTCATATATAAAATTCATACATTAATTCCTCCATTTTTTCTTATCACTCTTTTTATTTATACTATAACATATCTTTCCTCTACAAAAAATAACTAATTGAAATCTTTTCTAAATTTCTTTTATCTATACAACAAAAAAGGATTTTCTCCATAACAAAATGTATGAAAAAAATCCCTTTTGTTGTGTAACCTATTGTTATAAGTTTATTGTAATAAAATCTTTTTGCTTGTTAGTGTATCTAAAATACTATTTTTTACTATATTCCTTATAATCTTGTATCTGGATATCCACTATAAATATATGGTTTACTTATAGTTTACTTATACCTATATATAATTATGTATATTTATTCTCAGTATATCACATTTTCCCTATATAGCAAGATAGTGGTTATATATCACTGATTTTTTTAACAAACGGTACATTTCAAATATAAATGGCTTTATATTTCCTTGGCAATCTTTATTCACTTTTCCTTAAATCATCAATACATTGTTGAATCACTGTTAGTTCATCTGCTCCAAATGCTTCTTCAAAAGTAATTATTCCTTTCTCCACTTTTACTACCATATCCAAGCCATACTTCTCTGACAAATAGGTAACAACAACCTGAGCTTGTGGATAGGTTAAAAAATTTCCTTTCGCTCCATTCTCATCCCACCATCTTACATTTGGAGGTAGGGCAACTGGTTCTGTTACTTCAACCTCTGGATAAAGCAATGTAAATCTTCCAATGGCTTCGGTAATTAACTGAAGCTGTATATCCTTGATTTCTTTAGGTTTTTCTGTTTTTCTTAGATAATATTCTCTTATATAATCCAATAATTGTTTATCCGCCTCTGTCTTTCCTACGTATCCACCATTATTTACTATAACATCAAAGTTTCCTTTTTTATATTTTTCATCTACAAAAAAGCTTTTTGTACTTAAAGAAATATATTCAGCAGAACCTTCATACAACCAATGAAAATCTCTATAATGTTTCCCTTCCAGCTGTAATATATGTACGCACTCATGATAAAAATCATACCATCTACTTAAATGAATCGTGTTATCATCATCTGTATGACTAATAATATCTGTATCATAATCCATAACCTTTACAAATACTGGTGCATCAATATTTTCTTTTATTAATTCAAATGCAGCAGGCTCGTTTTTTTCTAGTGATGTAAACATAAAATCATAGCCTTCTTTCCACTTAACTAATACATGATACACTTCACTTGCACTATCCATCCAATTTACTGGCTCTAAATAAAAAGATAAATTTTTATATTTCATAATTAACGGTACACTATCATCTAATACATAGGTCATTTCATCAGTAAAAAAATTATAATTTTCTACATAATTGGAAATCTCTATGCTTTCTAACCACTTCTGTCGATAATCACCTAATTGATTTGTAGTTAAAAATACTTCTATTCCATATGTATCCATAATATACGATGTCAGCTGATTTGCTGTTTCATATGCCATGTTCTTTGTATCTTCATCTACAAAAGAATCTATAAAATATGCTGGAATTAGAGATAATGTAGCCATATTTTCCTGATTCTTATAATAATTTTTCAACTCTTCAATTCCTATACTACTCTGTCCTTCTTTTCCAAATAAATAGTTGTCTAGTCCAATTGCCTGCCACATATTTGGAATGGATATACTTGTTTGTATTAGACTCCTTCGATATTCCCCTGTTTGTATTTGCTCTTTGGTACAAAAAATTTTGTTTTCCACCACCTGTATTCCACCTGTTAGAGTATCACTTACAACATAAATAATACTAGGTTCTTTTAGGCTCTTACTCTCTTTTTTTATCACTTCCAAATCATTTTTAACAAGTTGATTTAATTCTTTTATCTCCTTTTCCGAAAAAAGTGATTCCTCCATATGTAGTATAAAACTATCATTTTCTATGTATTTCGTTCTAAATTCTTCCATATAAGTTTCTTCACGAGTATGACTTCCTTCCTGAATGAATGTGGACTTATTTCCACAGCCAACACTAGATACAAACATACCAATACTAAAGACACAAATACATTTTTTTACTAAACTTCTCATACTTCCACCTCTTTAATAAGTTTTTGTTTACCATTGAAGACTAATGTTAAATATACTTATATATTAACATTATTTCAACATTTATGAAACAATTTAACGAAAAAATATTTATATTTCATAGTATGACTAAAAAACAAATCCCCCTAGCGTCTATAACACTAGGAGGATATGTTAAATAAGACTTTTATAATCTTGTATCTGGATATCCACAGAATGCATCTACT
This sequence comes from uncultured Lachnospiraceae bacterium, assembly GCA_904395845.1. Taxonomy (GTDB): domain Bacteria; phylum Bacillota; class Clostridia; order Lachnospirales; family Lachnospiraceae; genus Fimimorpha. Next base: position 31,916 of record CAJFOH010000032.1, on the reverse strand, counting down.
GGACTTACCCCAGTAAACTCGCTGTTACCTACTAACTTTTCTGCCAATGCTTTCATTGTACTTTCTTGCTTATCATAGCAGTTAATATAAGTCTTAACTTGTGGCACATCTGCTAAGTGGAATGGACAACATACAGATACAAAGATTGTTGGTACTTCATGAACATACCAAGGAATATCATGTGTTCCCTTTGTAGTTCCCCAAATAATTCTTTGTACTGGTTGCATCATTCCTGATACATCAGCTACATGGATAACTAAATCGTATTTTTCAACAAAACTGTTAATACTTGATTTTGAAGCATATACATTCATAACAGCTTGTGCCTTTTCTTCTGGTGGTAATGTAGCTAACTTATCTCTTAGTGATTCAAAGATTGTAACTTCAAATCCTTGTGCTTCTAATAGCTCTTTTAATACTTCATGAGCTTTTTTCCCTCTACTAAAGTCAAACAATACTGGCACACCTGTTTGAGGTACTAATAATACTCTCTTAAACTTTTCTGGTGTAATAGGTAAAATATCCTTTTGTAAGTTCTTTACTAAAGTGATTGCCTTATCAGATACTTCTTCAGAAACTTTTACATGTTCTTCACATTTAATAACAGAAAGACCTTCCTTTGATGGCATAATAGCAGTCTTTTCTTTCTTATGAAGTCCTAACATAGCTTTCATACCTAAAATATGGTAGTTGGCATCTTTTAAACGTTCTTCTGTAATTGTTCCGTTTTTGTATCCTTCTAACATATATTGTGTATCTTCATCTGGGTCATTGAAGAATAAGAACATATCACAACCGGCCTTAATTGCTTCTGGTAAAATTTGTTCACGCTTCATAGCTCCTGTCATACCTACCATGTGACTTGCATCTGTCACTACTAATCCATCAAATCCTAATTGATTTCTTAATAAATCAGTTACAAGTTCTTTACTTAAGGAAGCTGGGCGTAAGTCTTCATTTGTCATATTTGGATTGAATTTCTTTTGGTATTCTGGAAGCATAATATGACCAACCATTACAGAAGGAATATCTGCATCAATCATTCCTTTATATACTTTTCCAAATGTATTATCCCAATCTTCACAAGATAAATCATTTACTGCACTACTTAAATGATGATCTCTTTCATCAATTCCATCTCCTGGGAAATGCTTCATGGCACAAGCGATCCCATTTTCCTTCATACCCTTCATAAATTGAAGGCTGTATTCTAATACCTTATCTGCATCATTAGAAAATGCACGAGTGGAAATAATAGGGTTTCTCCAGTTTTCAGTAATATCTACGATTGGAGCAAATGACCAGTTACAACCAATGGCTGCTGCTTCAATCCCTGAAATTCTACCTAATTCATAAGCATACTTAGGATCATTAGTAGCTGCAATTTTAACTGGCATACCTACTTCTGTACCATCAGTACAAGCTCCATTTCCACCAGCTTCTGTATTAGCAGCAATTAATAATGGAATTTTACTATTTTCTTGTAAAATTTTATTTTGTTCGTAAACTTCTTCTGCCTTTGCAGGATTGTAACGAACACCACCAATTTTATAAGTGTCTAGTACACTTTTTAAGTAATCTTCTTCTCTAGAAGAACCCATATTAACAAATAGTTGTCCAATTCTTTCTTCAAGTGTCATACTTTCATAAGTATCTTCTACCCACTTTACTGCTTCATCATCTAGGTAAAATGGTCTACCTTTTAAATTTGCCATATTATCACCTAATCTTTCTATTTTGTTTATTATGAAGAAGATAAAAAACAATCTTATTTCTATCTTTTTCTGTATCACATTATTTATTTTGATACCCTATCTCATAGGATAGAATATCCCTTCTTCTTTCTATATAACAAATACTTAACTACTTTATTGGTTCATAAGGAAAACTGTCTGTCTTACTATGTGAACTACTTCTAATTACAAATATGGAAGCGCCCTATAAAGCCTATGATTTACTTCTAGTTACCTGATAAGTTATCTCTAAATTGCTTATACTTTTGAGAGGCATATGCACCAGCATATGTACCTTCTTTTAAGTGTTTCCATCCATTTTCTTCAAAATCTTTCCAAGATTCTGTTTCTTTCTTTACTAAAATAGGATAGAAAAATACACCATTTCTTGTTGCCGCATCATAATCGCCAGGTGCATCACCAATCATAACAACGTTAGAACGATCATAACCAAGCTCTAACAAGTCAGCAATACATTTTGCCTTTGTACCAGCATCTTGAGCAAAAATAACATCTACATATTCAAGTAGTCCATGTTCTTCCCACTCTTCTAATACAGCTTCTCGATTGGCAGATGATACAACAGCAATATTTGCTTCTTCTTTTACTTTTTGTAGTGCTTCTTTTACACCAGCAAATGCTTTCTTTTCTTCATTTGGAAGCTTCTTAATACTTGCATTTACAGCATTTGACCACTCAAGTGCTTTCTTTAGGCAAATGCTATCAACTTTACTAATTTCTTCTTCCAATGACTTATTGGATAATTGAGGGGTAATTTCACACCAATCGTAGAATGCTTCTAATCCTTCGATTTTTGTATATTTCTTATCAATTTCTTGCAACGCCATTAAAAGCCCTTTGAAACGATTGATTCCTCTTGTCATAGAATATAAGTTAATAACATTCCAACGATTTAGGATTTCTTCTTCCCATTGTTGTAATCCCCAAACGTCTACCATACATGGACCAAAACATTTTACATGTTTTACTTCCATTGTATCAATGGCACACCCATCAGAGTCTACACAAAGAAGAAAATCTTTTCTAACACCAATTTCATTTACTAAATTAGACATATCATTTTCCTCCATTCCATTATTCTTTTTGTAGAAAACACCTCATAACTATAAAAGTAGTCCTTTTATATGATATGAAGTGTTTATCTAGCAAACTATATTAATTTTGTTGTTCGTGACGACGTTTTAATTCTTCTACATTTTGTTCCACTATTTTTTTACTTAATGGATAGAAGAAGATTAAAATAAGTGCCACAATCAAGTAAAAAATTGCTGGGAAGATTGTGCTTACAGTATAAATCTTTCCATTTACTTCTGCTGTTTGTGCAACGGCACTACTGTCATAAGCAATAAGCTCTAGGGCAAAACCACCGATTCCACCAGCTAATGCTTGACCTACTTTTCTTGCAAAAGAGTAAACTGCATAAACAGTCCCATCTTCTCTTTTATAAGTTAAGACTTCTTGATAATCAATAACATCAGTAATATAGGCCCAGATAATCATATTAAAGTATGCCACACCTATATAAGATACTCCAGTTAAAACGATAAATACAACTGCACTTTCTGTTCTTAACACATACATTACAAAATAAGTAATGGCTGTAATAATAAGAGCTACTGCTCCTGATTCTTTTTTACCAAACTTCTTTGCAATTGCAGTAGAGAATGGTGCGATTGCCAGTGATACTCCTGTCATAACAAGAGTTACAATAGATAACATATTTTTATCTTTGAAGTAATCTAAATATACGTAGTTATTCATAGAGGTTACTAAAAACATAGCAAGTAAAGATGCCATAGCAGCACCAATAATCGCTAATAACGCTCTATTTTTTCCAATACTAGCAATTAATTCTTTTGGAGATTGTGCTTTTTCTTTTTCTACCTTGCTTACTTGCACTCTTTCTACACATAGCTTGTAGCAAAGAATATAACAAATAAGTGATAACACTGCAAAAATTCCTGCGATAAGTGTAAAACGTTCTGGAACTGCCACCTGATTTCCTTGTGCGTCAGAAGTATAAACAATTAATGGAACTCCTACACCAATCATTAGGTTTGCTAATGTTGTACCAAGATTTCTAAAGATAGATAAAGACGCTCTATCTCCTGCATCACTACTAATTACAGATGCCATGGAACCATAAGGAATGTTAATTCCTGTATAGAAGATACTTCCCCATACTAAATAGGTTACATAAATGTAAACGATTTTCGCCCACATTGGCCAATCTGCCACACCATACTGATACATTAAAAATGAAGCTACTGTTACTGGAACACATACTCTACGAATCCAAGGACGGAATCTTCCGTCTTTTGCTGGCTTTGCAGTATCTACAATACGTCCCATTGTAATATCTGTAAATGCGTCTAGGATACGGGAAACTAAGAACAATGTTCCTACCATTCCACCGCTAACTCCTAATACTTTAGTATAAAAAATCATTAAGAAACTGCTGGCAAATACGAAGGTAAAGTCATTACCAAAGTTACCAAACATGTAACCGATTTTGTCCCTAAGACCAAAAGGTCTAAGACTACTAGGTCTATTGTTATTGCTTGACATATAATCCTCCTATATGGATATTAATATTTCCCCTAGCTTAACTTTTCAAGCGTTTCCCAAATACCATTCATATAGGTAGCACCTAATGCTCTATCATATAAACCATATCCTGGCTTACCTGTTTCTCCCCAAATCATACGTCCGTGGTCTGGTCTTACATAACCTTTAAAACCAGTTTCGTGGTATGCTTTTAAAATTTCCACGATATCTAAAGAACCACATCCAGAAAGGTGAGCAGATTCTTCAAAAGAACCGTCATCTAAAATCTTAACATTTCTAATATGTGCAAAGTGGATTCTTCCTTCTTTTCCATACTTACGGATTAAAGCTGGAATATCGTTTAAGTTTGTACATCCTAAACTTCCACTACATAATGTTAATCCATGATGCTTGTCTGGATATAATGCTAAGAATCTATCTAAGTTTGCTTCACAAGTAATAATTCTTGGAATACCAAAAATTGGCCATGGTGGATCGTCTGGATGAATACCCATGTTAACGTCACATTCCACTGCAACTGGCATAATTTCCTTAATGAAGTACTCTAAGTTCTTCCATAATCCTTCTTCTCCTAATTCCTTATAAGCGTCAATTAATTGGCTCATTTCATCTGTAGAGTAAGAAGAGTCCCAACCTGGTAATGCTAACTTTGTTGGGTCCATTTTGTCTACGTCTTCTCTGTAATATACAAGAGCGTTAGATCCATCTTCTAATGGTTGATCTAAACGAGAACGTGTCCAGTCAAATACTGGCATGAAATTGTAACAAATACACTTAATTCCGTGCTTTGCTAAATTTCTAATTGTTGTTTTGTAATTTTCAATGTAGCGCTTGTAATCGCCACGAGCTAACTTAATATCTTCATGTACTGGTACACTTTCGATAACTTCTAGCTCTAAGCCTGCATCTTCTACTTGCTTTTTAAGCTTCACAATTTCCTCTTCTGGCCAAACTTCACCAACTGGAATACTGTAAATAGCAGATACAACACCTGTCATACCTGGAATTTGACGAATATTCTCAAGTGTTACTGGATCATCTGAACCATACCAACGAAATGTCATCTTCATAGGCTTTTCCTCCTTCTTTATATATATTTTACATAATGCAATAGTAATATACACCATTACGAAAAAATATTAAATACCTAATCTTGCATTTTTCATAAGTTATTTTTTTAACAACATTAAGAGTTATTACTATTGCCTCTGCTTCGAAAAATGTTCTGACAAACTTACCTAGAATGGATAATATTATCTGATAATATTTTAAAAACTAATAATACTAACAAGATGTGATATAATAACTTATCTACCTATCACTTACCTTGTTAATTTATTATTTAACATAACGTTATCATAGAACGTACGGAATCTGTGAGTACTATTTTTAGTGTTTATCGTAATATTATTATTTCACCTTGAAATAATACAAAAATTATACGATAATAACTAAAAAAAATATTGTTTCTAAAAATACCCACCCAATATGGAGGTTTTTATGAATCCAACAGATAATATAAAACTAACTCTTGACTTCATATGTGATATTTTCCATGGAATCCATGTTCCATGTTTTATTTTACAACCACCTTATACAGAAATTCCTGAATTTGACTATGGGTTTCGTAACCAATTATATCAAACATTTTCTAGCAATAAAGCTTTACTAAAACTTTTGCATCAATGTAAGCCAAATGTGATTTATCATTTTCAATCTAGATTTTGTTGTCATTATTTGTTCGTGCCATTGCCAAACGATGAAGAATCCATTTTTATTATTGGACCATTTTTACTAGAACCAAAAACAAGCCTAGACTTAAAACGTCAAATAGAAAATTTTCATATTCCTAAGGATATGACTGCCCTTTTAAATAATTACTTTAACCACCTAACTATTATTCAACCACACACCCTTTTTTATTCTGTGGTCAATGCAATGGGAAAGTATTTATTTGGTTCGTTTCAAAACTTTAACATCCAGTATATCAACTATTTTCAACTGGATATAGAAGAAGATTATGAATATAATCCTAATATTTCCAATGATTTTAACTTAGAGTTGTTAGAAGAACGATATCGTGGTGAAAATGAATTATTAGATGCTGTGTCAAAAGGAAATGTGACTGCTGCAACACAGGCATTTACAAAATTTTCTGCCATTCAAATGCCAAAACGACTAGAGGATACTTTACGAGATAGAAAAAATTATGGAATTATTTTTAACTCTATTTTAAGAAAAGCGGCAGAAGCTGGGCAAGTTCATCCACTACATCTAGACTCTATTTCCTCTCAATTTGCCTATAAAATTGAACAAGCTTCTACTATAATACAACTAGATGAACTTTCTTATGAAATGATACGAAAGTACTGTAATGCAGTGAAACACCATTCCTTAAAAGGTCATAGTCTTCTTGTGCAAAAAATTATAAATATGATTGACTCTGATTTAAAACAAGATTTAACCTTAAAAACCATTGCAAGTGAATTAAATGTAAATGCAAGCTACTTATCCACATTATTTAAAAAAGAAACTGGAAAAACATTGACCGACTATGTCAATTCCAAACGTATGAAACGTGCTGTATTTTTATTACAATCTACTACGCTACAAATTCAAGCCATTGCTAGTGAAGTTGGGATTTCTGATTTAAACTATTTTACAAAAGTATTTAAGAAAATAATGGGAAAAACTCCACGAGAGTATCGTGAACTTATGTCATAAGGCATATGTATTTTATCCTTTTTTAATTCCTTGTATTATAAGATAAGAAAAGCTGTCACACTACTTTAGGGTGGCAGCTTTTCCTATCTACTCTACAGCAAATCATGTTCTTTTAAATTTTTTGTAACAGTCATTTCTTGATTATCAATATGCTCTTTTACTGCAATCTTTGCTTCTTCTACATTTTTTTGTGACAACACATTGACAATATGTTTATGTTCTTCTACTAGCTCCTGTCTTTTTTCCTTGTCCTTAATGTATTCTAAACGATAACGATACATTTGCTCTCTTAAATTATTAATTAGCAAAATCAGTTTGCTATTGTTTGTTGCCTTATAAATAACATCGTGGAATTCTTCATCTTTTTGTGCCACATCAATTAAATCATTACTATTAGAAACATGTTCAAATGCAATGCAAGCTTTTTTTAATTCCTCAAATTCCTCCTCTGTCATTCTCTCACAGGCAAGCTCTACGGCAAGCTCCTCTAAGGCTCTTCTTACTTCTAGTACTTCCTTTAGACTTCTCTCTGATATTTTAGCCACTTCTGCCCCTTTTCTAGGAACCATAACCACTAGGCCTTCTAATTCTAATTTTCTCATAGCTTCTCGAATAGGAGTACGGCTTACTCCAAGTCGTTCTGCTAGTTGAAGCTCCATTAAACGTTCTCCTGGTGCTAATTCCCCTCTTAAAATTGCTTTTCTAAGGGTAAGAAATACAACATCTCTAAGTGGTAAATATTCACTTTCTTTTATATCCATAGCTATTATTCCTTCCTTGGTATATTGTAAGGCTCTGTTAGATACACTTGGTTTGCCAAATCCCCTTGGCGTAGTATTTGATATGTTTGTTCTGCTTTTTCTAACTCCTGAAAAATACCAAACACAGTAGGACCACTTCCACTCATCATTGCCCCTATTGCCCCTTGTTCTAACATTACTTTTTTGATTGCTTCAATGACTGGATAAGCAGGAATGGTTACCGTTTCTAAAACATTTCCCATTTTATTACACATTCCTACTAAATCATTGTTTTCCATACAATGAATCAAACCTTCAATGTCTGGATGTGTTGTTAATTCATTGGCATGAAGATTTTCATAAACAAACTTTGTAGAGACAGAAATTGGTGGCTTTGCAATTACAATATAACAAGAAGGACAACTAGGTAGTATTGTAAGCTTCTCTCCAATCCCTTCTGCAAGTGCCGTCCCTCTCATTAAACAATAAGGAACATCTGCACCAATTTTTACTCCTCTCTCCATTAACTCCTCCATGGACAACCCTAAACGAAACATACGGTTCATTCCATAAAGAACAGCCGCTGCGTCAGAACTTCCCCCTGCCATTCCTGCTGCAACTGGAATATACTTAAACAAGTTAATTGATACTCCTTGATTAATATCAAATTCATCCATTAATAACTTAGCAGCTTTATACACAAGATTATTTTCATTGCTTGGTAAATATGGCAAATTGGTTGTAACATAGATATCTTTCTTGTTTGAAGCTTTCCTATTTATTTTCTTTATATTAATTCTGTCATACATCTTTAATGTCTGCATTACCATTTTTACTTCATGGTAACCATCTTCTCGTTTTCTTATTACATCTAGACCTAGATTTATTTTAGCTAGTGCTTTTAAATACATTTCATCCATTTTTCTTCCTCCACAATTCCCATAGGTATATTGTATACAATTTTATTATAATTGGTGGATTTTAATTTTTCAATAAACATTTTCATTCCTTTTATAAAAACAATGAATTTTATTTGCCTATCTGTTTTTTCTTATGCTATAATAAGCCCAAAATGGTTATCCCATATCAAACGTTGGATAACCAGCAGAAACGCTACTTGAAAGAAAGGACAATGCAAACTATGAAATTTAATTTGGATAAGCAACTCCTAAAGATTTGTATTTATGTTGTCATTACTGCATTTACTATTTATTTAGGAATTCATCTGTTGCAAAATTTTGGTTTCTTTTGGACATTTTTCCTCTCTACAACCCATATGATTACTAAAATTTTAAAACCTTTATTTATTGGGGTTGTAATTGCATATTTTTTATGGTCACCTGTTTTTTGGATTGAACATAAACTAGAAAAGAATAAATGGATAGGTGGTATATTAAAAAAGAAAAGTACACGTCGTGGCATTAGTGTATTAATGGTATATCTTCTCCTAGTATTCTTTATTCTTACAATGATAGTTAGTATCTATGTTATGATTGGTGGAGAATTGTCAAAAAATATTTCTATTACAGCAATCGCTCAATCTGTTGGACAATATTTAACGTCAGAACGATTTGATTTATCGGCAATCGAGCAAAAGCTTAATGAATTAAATATTCCTGTGGTAGAATCTTTTAGAAATAATCTATCTACTATCGTTAGCAATTTACAACTATTTCTATCCAATAGTATTACAAATATTGTTTCCTCTGCCATTAATATTGGAAGCAATGTAATTAGTATTGTAGCATCTATAATTTTAAGTATTTACTTGTTACTTGATAAGGAATATTTTCTTGAACTATGGAACAAGCTGTTTTTTGTTCTATTTCGAAAAAGCCGAATTGGACAACATCTAAAAAATGCTTTTTATACCTTTGATGAAACATTTAACAACTACATAAAAGGTCAATTACTAGAAGCTTTTTTTGTAGGTATTATGTCAATTATTGCACTACTTATTCTAAATGTTAAATATGCTGTAATTATTGGTATGTTTGCAGGTATTACAAATATGATTCCTTATGTAGGTCCATGGATTGGAACACTACTTGCTGCACTTGTAGCATTTTTAAATGGAGATTTTTTACAAGTTTTATGGATTATTATTGCCATGCAAATTGTGCAACAAATTGATAACAATTTACTTGCACCAAAAGTTGTTGGTGACAAGGTTGGGCTTCACGCTGTTTTTACTATGATTGCAATTTTAATTGGTGGAAATCTAGGTGGATTACTTGGTATGTTAATTGCAGTTCCTATTTTTGCCTCTGTTAAAAATTTATTGGCAAAATGGTACGAAAACTCTGGACTAGAAAATGAACGTCTTACTCCTACAAATTCTTTATCTACACCTTCTAATAATGAAGATGAAGATAAGTAAGATACAAAAGAATTGCTAAAAATTATAAAATAGATTTTAAACTTATTCATTGGATTGGTAGACAGTAGCCACAAAATGCTATATAATATATAAGATTATGATTGCTTAAATATTATATAATAGATACATTGAAAGGAGTAACTTATGAACGCTATTGAAGTAAAAAAAGGGGTTTACTGGGTCGGTGCTATTGATTGGGATATTCGTAATTTCCATGGATATACAACAAATCGTGGTGCAACTTATAATGCCTTCTTGATTATTGATGAAAAAATCACATTAATTGATACAGTAAAGAATACTTTTGCTGATGAGCTAATTGCTCGTATTTCTTCTATTATTGATCCAGCAAAGATTGACTATATTGTATCCAATCACGTAGAAATGGACCACTCTGGTGCATTACCAGAAGTTATGAAAGTTGCACCAAACGCAACTATTGTTACTAGCTCTCCACAAGGTATGAAAGGATTAATGGCTCATTACGGAGAATTTAACTATATGGCAGTTAAGCCAAATGAAACATTAAACATTGGTTCTCGTACTCTTCGTTTTGTTCCTACTCCAATGGTTCACTGGCCTGATAACATGGTTACTTACTGTCCAGAGGAAAAAATCTTATTCTCTAACGACTCTTTTGGTCAACACTATGCATCTAATGGCCGTTTTGATGATGAAGAACCATTTGATATTATTATGGAAGAAGCTCAAAAGTATTATGCAAATATTGTGCTTCCATATAGTAAGCAAGCAGCTACTGCTGTTAACATTGTAAAGGATTTAGACGTTGAAATTATTGCTACTAGCCATGGTGTTATCTGGCGTTCTCATGTAAAAGATATTTTTGAAGCCTACGAAAAATGGACAAGTTTACAATCTGGAGAAAATGCTTTAATCGTATATGATAGTATGTGGCATTCTACTGAAAAAATTGCAAAAGCAATTGAAAAAGGCTTTGCTTCTAAAGGTGTTACAACTGAAGTGTATGATTTAAAGGAAACTCATATTTCAGATATTATGACTCGCATTATTGACGCAAAATATCTTGCAGTTGGTTCTCCAACACTAAATAACGGATATTTACCAACGGTAGCAGGTTTTCTTTGCTACTTAAAGGGACTTTCTGCAAAAAATCATTTAAAAGCATTTGCATTTGGTTCTTATGGTTGGGGTGGACAAAGCATTGGTATGGTTGAACAAGATTTAATTGCTTGTGGCTATGATATTTGTCTTGATAAGATTCGTATTCAATACATTCCTTCTAAGGAACAGTTGGATAAGATTACAGAAGATGTTGCTAATCTTGTAGATAGTGAATAATTATATAGCAAAAGGGTAGTTTTTTAACTGCCCTTTTGTTGTACTAGTCAATGGAAAGGGGATTTTATGAAAAAGCAAATACATTTCTTTTTATTACATTTTTTCAAAATACATATTATATTATTTCTATTTCCTATATGTTTTTTCTTTAACGGTTGCTCTAACATTGGGCAAGAAACCCAACAGCCAGTTCATTCTACCATAAACCAATATCAAAGTATTCAAGGGCAGTGGATTGTAACTGATGACGGCTATTATACCCTAAACAATCACTATGTATATTACTCTTCCAATGGAGAAGAATGGTATCCTCTTTGTAGTAATATTGAGTGCAACCATAATGACGAACACTGTAACAGTTTTGTAGGACTTTCTACAAAAATTTTTCTATATAATAACCAAATCTACTACCAACCCGACTCCTCAGATACCTTTCATTTGTATTGTATGAATTTAGATGGAAGTAACCATAGAAAAGTTAAGGAAATTTCTTTTGGTACGATTGATTTATCCCAAGGATATGGATATAGCTGGAGTATAAATGGAAACTATTTACTTGTAGAAGTTAGTCGATATGAAGAAAATGCAAAATATAATGGCATTTATTATTGTTCTCTTAACGATACTACTTCCAAAGCTACTTGTGTTGTAGAAGGAAATACTACAGCCATACCTTATATGGCAAAAATAGTTCATGATTCTATTGTTATGTTTTCCAAAAAAGAAGGAGGCGAAACTATCCTTCTCTATGATATTAAGTCAGGAAAACAAGTGGAAAGTACCTCTTTTGTCACTGGGTTTGAAGGTGGAGGCTTTGCAATTAAAAATGATATTCTCTATTTATTTTCTTCTGATATTGGCTTTTACCAAATGGATATTCATACAGGTGAACTTACCATAGAAAAAGAAGCCCAAAATAGAGTAGAGCTAGGTGTTGTATTTTATGATGATACGTATGCTTACCTATGTAATTCTACTAATACCTATGTAGATAGTCTAAATCTAGTGGAAAACTCTATGCGAGGGCTACGCATCTATGATTATGATGGAAATTTACTAGATACTATCTCCTATGACTCTATTACTGGTCACCCTACCTTTGCCTTTTCCACAGAAGATAAAGTATTTTTTACTAATGGAGATGATATTACTAATGTATTTCCTAGCTATTATATTGAAAAGAAATATATAGGTACTAACAACTTAATCTTACATAATATAAACCAGTAATTTTTAATACTAAGGTTTATTCACTGCTACATTTTATCCTATTAGTGATATCACACGTTGAAAATACCTATCATGTTATGTAATAGGTTTGAAATATTTACTTACAATATTTTTACTATAAGGGGGACGTATGGAAGAAATCAAGCGTATATTGTTTCATAAAAAGTTTCTGGTTGGAATCCTTCTTGTTATATGTTTTCAAATTTTTACATTTGTAATACAAGAGCAAGAACACACCAATGGAGATATTTCCTTTTATCAATCTACATTTCAACAAACGTATGATGAGTTAAGTGTACATTCTTTGCCAGAAAAACAGCAACTAATTGCTACAAAAAAAGAGGAAGCGATGTTGTTCCAACAAGCTATTTTACTTTATCATATGAAAGATAGCCCGTTTTATCCTGAACTATTAGAAGAATACAAAAAACAATATCCAACCATTGATGATTATGTAACGTCCATTGCTAATGATACTCATTTGATGGAACAAAAGAAAATGGAATATCAGGTTCTTCTGGAATGGGAACAACAACTTTCTTACCTTTTAGGCTACAAAGACTACCTAATACAAATAGAACAACGAGCGAACACCTATCAAAACCTACCTATTTTTTCCAATGAGAATAGCTTCTCCTACAAAAATATTCTAAAGACAAAACAAGATTTTGAAGCTGTAAAAAATATAGAACTTTCCATAGGACAAAATCGCTTTGTTTTATCCATTATAAATGATAATAGTAGTAGCATTTTTTTCATACTACTTATGGTCATTGTTTCTATTGTGTTGCTTGAAGCAAAAACAAATGGTTTAGAACCACTTATTTTTGGAACGAAAAATGGGCGATGGACCATAACATGCTATCGTTTTTTTGCTCTTTTTCTATGTAGTATTCTTGTAGTCCTATCTACTTATGGAGTAAAAATTATTTGTTCCTATGTTTTCTATGGAAACCTATTGGAATGGAATCGATACATTCAATCAATTCCAGAGTTCCAACCATTTCCTATGCCATTAACTACTTATCAGTTTCTTTTATGGTATCTGATATTACAAGTTTTTATTGCATTTATTTTAGGTCTTGTCCTTTGGAGTATTTTTCATTGGAGTCAATCCATTTCCATTGGCATAGGTCTTAGCTGTGTAGTAATGGCAATAGAATATGGGCTTTTTGCAACAATCAAGGGAAACAGCATATTATCAATTTTTCGTACCATTAATCTAGTAACATTACTATCCTTAAAAACTGTATTCTTTCGATATGTAAACTTAAATATTTTTCAAGTTCCCATTGGTGAATGGCATATTATATTATTTACCATTGCATTACTATTTTTCTTATTTCTAGCAATAAATAGTTACTTAAATTGTGTATGCTATCCTTTTGGTAGAAACAAAATTCTTTCTTTTTTAGACAAATATATTGTCAAACCATTATGTAGAAATAAACTTGTACTTGGTACAAATCTATATTCTATGGAGTTTTATAAAATTTTAGTTTCTCAAAAAGGTTTATGGATTTTTATTATACTTTTTATATGGGTTCTTCCTAATATGAGTCTTCCAACTAATGAAATGGATAACTATGAATATTTGGCAGAAAAACTTTACACCTCCTATGAAGGTGTAGATAGAACTATAATAAAAAATGAACTGTTACTTAAACAAGAACGAGAGCAAATTCAGTATAAAGAATTGCAAAAATACAGTAATTCACTCCATTCTAATTATGACATGGAAGATAGTCTAAGAGGATTAGAAGCAAATATGCAAGCAACACAACTTCTACTTTCTGATTTAAATCGTTTGGAGCAACTGCCAAGCCATTTAAAACTAGAATTAGTCAATCCCTATCCTTATCATGTTATTTTTGGTGAAATTGGTATGAATGATAACACAAAACTCTACACCATGGAATTTGTTATTCTTATTTTACTACTATCTTCCACCATATGCTATGAATATAAAACCAATATGAAGCCTAGCCTATTTCTTACTCCTAAAGGGCGTTATCATTTGTGGAAAGTAAAAAGAAATGTAGTATTTCTCCTTACATTTCTTTTATGGACTCTATTTACAATAACACAAATATTTCTATTTTATAATAAATATGGAGTACCTACTTCTTTGTCGGCATCTGTATATAGTTTAGAAGTATTACAACATAGTATATTTTCTTATTCTATACAAAGTGCCTTGCTCATAAGAGGGGTTAGCCATCTTCTCCTCGCTTTTGTTGTAGCTAGTATTGTTATCTTTTCCTCTACTTTATGCCAAGGTGCTATTGGAAGTATGGTCTTGTCCCTTGGAATTGTATTTTTACCAACTGCTTTTTCCTTGTTTGGTATCTCTTTCTTTGACCATTTTAATCTGATATTTCAAGTTAAGTATGCAGGGATATGGACAAACTATGTTTCCTTTGGAATATTTCTCTTATATTGTCTACTTGCAATCATAGGTCTTATTATTAGCTATTACTATTGGAATTACAAAGAACAACCAAAAAATAGATTACTATCTATCTTAAAACAATGGAGGGGACTATGGAATTAACAATAAAAAATTTAACAAAACAATATAATACAGTGACAGCATTAAATCAATTTTCTTATACATTTTCTAATGGTGTTTATGGGATTTTAGGAACGAATGGTGCTGGGAAATCTACTCTTATGAATTTAATTACAGATATTATAAAAAGGGATTCTGGGGAAATCCTTTATAATGGCAAAGATATTCTTACATTAGGTAGTAAGTTTCGTAAAATAGTAGGATATATGCCACAAAGTCAAGGAATGTATGAATCCTTTACGGCAAATCGTTTTCTATTTTATATGGCGTCTTTAAAAGGAATGAAACAACAAGAAGCGAAGAAGCAAATTGATGAGTTGTTACATATCGTTGGGCTGTATGAAAAAAGAAATGACCGCTTGAAAGGATTTTCTGGTGGAATGAAACAACGTATTTTTCTCGCTCAAGCATTACTTGGCAATCCAGAAATCTTAATTTTAGATGAGCCAACAGCAGGTCTTGACCCAAAAGAACGGATTAACATTCGCAATTATATTTCAAAAATTGCACAAAATCGTTTGGTTCTCTTAGCAACCCATGTGGTAACAGACATTGAATGTATTGCAAATCAAGTATTGCTTATGAAGAATGGATGTCTTGTAGCATCAGATACTCCTACAAACCTAATTGAGTCTATACAAGGTAAAGTAGGAGAAAAACTTTGTACCTTAGAAGAAATTGACCGTTACCAAACGGAGTATGGAATGGGAAATATTTATCAAAGAAGTGAAGGGCAAGTATTACGTTTGGTAGGGGATAATCTACCAAAGGAATTTGAACCTGTGACCAGTGGTATTGGTTTAGAAGATGTATATTTGTATTATTTGGAACAACATCAATAATGCTTTCCAATATTGTAAATTTTAATTTATTTAAAATTTATCTATTACCCTTATAATAGAAGCTATTGTAAACACAAGTTTGCAATAGCTTCTGTTATTTATACTGTGATTGTTCTATGCAATAATCCCACAATAAATCCCATTTTCTCCATAGTTACCAACCATTTTCATTCCCAATCGCTTTGCCATGTTGATAGACAAATGATTATCTTTATGAATTATTGCATAAATATGTTCCTCTCCCAATTCCTCTTTTCCATAAGAAAGTGCTAATTTGCAAGCTCTCGTTGCAATTCCTTTTCCACACTCTGACTCTTTTAGAGCATATCCTAAAAAGCAACCATTAAAATCTCCATATTCCTTATATTCTAAGGAAATTCTTCCGATTACTTCTTGCCTACTGTTATCTAATATAGTATCTACACCATTTCTCCTGCTATCTTCAGCTACTTTTACCTGAGCCACGTTCTTCTCACTACCATCTCTGCCTATTTGAATTGTTCTACTCTTACTTTCATTGATAAATGTTCCAATGGTTGCCCTCTCATTACTATAAAGACAAGAATGTATATCTTCTTTCTTCTTTCCTTTTACCAATGACCAAATACCACAACGATACACAGGATAACTATGTGTAATATATCCTTTGATTTTCTCCAATTCTACTTTCTTTTCTTTGTGAAGTGGTTCTAAAAACTGTTTCCAATGTGGTTCTTCATACAACGGATAGAGCTGGTTTACATCATCTTCTACCATTTCCCGTATGATATAGCTATCTTCTCCTATTTGAAACTGCCCAATTACCATTGGTAGCCCTAACATACGATAACAAACTTCCCTACAATACCCCCTATTTTCTTCACTTACATAAGATAATAGGGTAATATCCTCTGATAAATAGGAAACCCCAGACCAGTCCGAGGTGACTGATTTGGGGCTTAATATACCAATAACAGACTGTTTTTGTTCTTGTAATTGTCTTGCTATTTGTGGTTCATCTGTTATTGCAATTAACATTTCCGTTTCTAACCTATGATAAATTAGCATGTTTCTGGTTCTGGATATTCTACACCAAATGTTTCAACAGTTACTGTTTTCATTCTTTGTGTTTCCATTGGTCTATCGCTGTAATCGGTACGAACATCTGCGATTTTATCTACAATATCCATTCCTTCTACTACTTTACCAAATGCTGCATAAGCACCATCTAAATGTGGAGCATTTTTATGCATAATGAAAAATTGGCTTCCAGCTGAGTTTGGGTTCATGGCACGAGCCATTGATAATACACCTGCTGAGTGCTTTAATTGGTTTGTAAAACCATTTTGTGTAAATTCACCCTTAATAGAATATCCTGGGCCACCCATTCCTATTCCTTCTGGGTCACCACCTTGAATCATAAAGCCAGCAATAACACGGTGGAAAATTAATCCATTGTAAAACCCTTTGTTTACTAAGCTAACAAAGTTATTTACTGTATTTGGTGCAACTTCTGGATATAATTCAGCCTTAATAATATCTCCATTTTCCATTTCAAATGTTACGATTGGATGTTTCTGTTCCATAGTAATCTCCTTTATTAAAAAACTTTTTTGTTTATTATGCCATTATTCTTCTTTTCCGTCAAGATAGGTTAAAATCCTCCACCACTACTTCGGCCACCACTAGACGTAGTATGGGTTGAACTTCCACCACCAAAATGATGACTGGAGTTTTGTTGTTGTGTCATTTTCTGTTGCTCTATTTGTCTTTTTACTACTGTAGTATGGGTATAACGGTCTACTTTTCGATTTATTCTCATAGAGTCCTGTTTTACATACGTTCCACCATATACTTTTTGCTTTCCATTGGTGGCAAATGCAATGATTCCTACAAAAATACCAGAAACGCCCATTGCAACTAATAAACGTATCATTATATCTTCCATACTAGAAGAAGATAGAGAAATTGAAATTACATCTTCTGCATTATTATCAATATCATATTGCTCATAGATTTGCTCTAACTCCTGCTGTAATTGTTCTTCATCCATACTAACATTACTTTCACCTTGTAACTGTACTCGTTCAAGAAAGTACATTGCCCCATCCATATATTGACCTGCACCTAACATGGCCATAATATCATCTGCAATTAGTTCTCTTTCTTCATCAGAAAAGAAAAACTCTCCATTATCATCATAATCAAAAATACGAAACTGTCGATTATCCATATCTATAAAAAATACTACACCACGCCGACTACTTCCATATCCAAAATCATGTTCAAAAAAGAACTCATCAATAAATTGGTCAGTATTTTCACCTACATAAGAAGCTGTTACTATTTTAATATCACATTGTACATTTTCTATTAATGATTGTATTTCACTTTCCAACTGATTTATTTCATTGGAAGAATATAGATTTGCCTCATCATATATATATTTACTTTCACTTGCAAATCCACAAACAACAAATAGCAACATACATGTAGAAAGTACCATGCATAGTTTTGTGCATAGCATAGTCTTTGTAGATAGTTTTTTCCATTGAACAATTTTTTCTACCATTATACCATTCCCCCTATTATAAGTAATAAAAGAAAACATACCACACTTCCAATTCCCCAAATCGCAAAGGCTTTTTTCGGACTGATTGGTAATGTTCCTACCATCTTACCTGTTTGCCCATTCATAGTAAGAGTATATAATTTTCCTCGATATGTATAATTTAATGTCCAAACTGGAAACATGGCATACACCATATCAATTTTTGACAAATTTGTATTGGAATAAGTGACAGCAACACTAGAATAACCTTGAATGGTACTTCTTGTAATATCAGTTGCAAACTGATTTACTCTTTCTTCTACTTTTGGCTGTAACTGTTCTCCTGTATAGTTATATTTTTCAGCCAAAAAACCTGATAAATATGGTAGTTCAAATGTAGTCATATCTTCATAGTGAAATGGTTCTAACTGCTCCATAATGCTATCCACCATTTTTTCTGACGCATCTTGTGGCACTCTATCAAACTGCGTGGTTACATTTCGATAAATATCATAGTGTCTTGTGTAAATATACTCTGTATCCCCTTTTCTTGTTACATTCACTTTTGTCCCATGTGCCCCCATTGATACATTTGCATCATAATCATATAACCAATATGGCACATACATTCCTGAAATTGTTTCTAATGTTTGGGAACTGGAAAATTTTTTTGGTGTTAATATTCCTCTTTTTGTCCAACTACGATATTTTTCCATTGCCTGCTCCCTATTGATTTTAAATGGAATAATAAGTGTTGGTCGTTTCTCACCTGTTAGTCGCTCCTCTACCAATGCTGGACTTCCACAAAAACTACAAAATGTAGCTGCTGTATATTCATCGGTAAGAAGCTCTGCACCACAACTACTACAATGGAATGCTTTAAAATCTTGTTCTTCTTCTTCTCTAACTACTTGCTGTCTATCAAAAGAATACTGTTCTTCCTGTGTTTTCTCTTCTTCTCGCTCTTTTAACGCTTGAATTGATACTTCCGTATCGCAATATTCACATTTTAAAATGTCTGTCCCTTCTTTATAAGTAAGTGTTGCACCACACCCTGGACATTGGAAATTCATTGTCATAGGATACCTCTTTTTTTATATAATTTCTGATAATGTTTTTTTAATTTCTATTGTTTCTATTAATATATCAATGAATAGCAAAAAATACAACATAATTTTCTGTCCTTTTAATATTTTATATGTTTGCAACTATGTTCAAAACTATGTTCACAATTTATTCATAAGATATTAAAAATACTTTCACATGAACAACACGATTTCTTCACGATTTCTGCCTATAATAAAATCATCAAATAGAACAAGGCAAAGAAAATTGCCTAGGATTTAAAATCCTATTTGAAAATATTTTTTTCATAACAGAGCTAATTATTAGCTCTCCTCCCTTTCTTAAATAGATTTAGAAATACTTCCCCCCTATTGTATTTCTAAAAAAAGAAGCAATGTTCAGATACCTTCTCAGTCTGTTCATTGCTTTCTTTTTTTGTAATAAATTATATTATATTTATTCTATTATAAAAAAGATAGCTAATGTTTGGTGTATTACCACGGAACATTTAACTATCTTTTCTATTCTTATTTTAATTTACCAAGTAACCCATTGACATCAATTCCATGCACCATACAAGCTTCTTCTAATGTTTCCCCTTGTGATGCTGGACATCCAAGGCAATGCATACCTGCTTCCATTAATACTCTTGCATTTTCTGGGTTTTTCTTTAAAATATCACCAATAATCATATCTTTTGTAATGCTAGAAGTTTCATTTCCTTCTTCTTTAAAAAACATTTTCATATCTTCTTCTACTGTACTAATTCCACCAATTCCAAATGTTTCCACTAAAACCTTTGCTACATTTGGAGAAAGGAATGCTGGTAATGTTGGTCCTAAATGGATTTCTTTCACTCCTAAGTATAATAAAGATAATAATACGATCACTGCCTTTTGTTCATACCAAGCAATGTTGTAGATAATTGGTAATTCATTTACATCAGAAAGTTCAAATACTTCTTTTAATTTTAATGCAATTAATGCTAAGGAATAAGAATCATTGCATTGTCCTGCATCAAGTACTCGTGGAATACCACCAATATCTCCTAAATCTAACTTGTTGTATTTATACTTTGCACAACCTGCTGTAAGAATTACAGTATCCTTTGGAAGAGCCTTTGCAAAGTCTGTATAATAACTTCTACTTGCTTGACGTCCATCACAACCTGCCATTACAACAAACTTTTTGATTGCTCCAGATTTTACTGCTTCTACTACAGTATCAGCAAGTGCAAATACTTGTTCATGAGCAAATCCACCTACAATTTCTCCTGTTTCAATTTCTGTTGGTGGTTCACAAGTTTTTGCAAGTGCAATAATTTCAGAAAAATCTTTTTTACTTCCAGCTTCTCCTTCAATATGCTTACATCCTACAAAACCAGCTGCTCCTGTTGTAAATAATCTATCCTTATAAGAAACTTTTGGAGGAATGATACAGTTTGTTGTCATTAAAATTGGTCCATTGAAAGATTCAAATTCTTCTTTTTGTTTCCACCAAGCATTTCCGTAGTTGCCTACTAAATGGCTATATTTCTTTAACTTTGGATAGTAGTGGGCTGGTAGCATTTCAGAGTGAGTATATACATCTACACCTGTTCCTTCTGTCTGAATTAATAATTGTTCTAAATCAGCAAGGTCATGACCAGATACTAAAATACCAGGATTTTTTCCTACTCCAATATTTACCTTTGTAATTTCTGGATTTCCATAGGTTGTAGTATTAGCTGTATCAAGTAGTGCCATACCATCAACACCAAACTTACCTGTTTCCATTGTAAGTGCAATTAATTCCTCTGCGGTTAAAGAATCATCAAGTAACTTTGCTAATGCTTCTTGCATAAATGCATCAATTTCTTCCTTATCATATCCTAATGCGTTAGCATGTTTTGAATAAGCAGATAATCCCTTTAATCCGTAAGTAATTAATTCTCTTAACGAACGAATATCTTCATTTTGGGTTGCTAATACTCCTACTTCACTAGACTCTGATTTTTCCTTTAAGAAAGCATTGGTTTCTTCATTATTCTTTGCAAGAACGTCTGCTACCCCTTCTTCGAAATCCCAAGTTGTAGCTTTTGATAAATTGCTCTTATCAGATAGTTGTTCCATTAACTGATGCTTCATTGCAATAGTTTCTTTTACTCTTGCAAAAAATACTTCATCATCAAAGTTTGCATTTGTAATGGTTGTAAATAAGTTAAGTGTAATGTAATGATTTACTTCTTTTGAAACTGTTTTTCCTTCTTTTCTAAGTCTTGTTGTTACTTCACTTAATCCTTTTGTTACATAAATTAATAAATCTTGCATATTGGCTAAATCTGCACTTTTTCCACATACGCCAGCCTTTGTACAAGCTACATTTCCAGCTGTTTCTTGGCATTGCATACAATACATACTCATTCTGCGTTCTCCTTTTATCTATCATTTTGTTATTTTTTTTGATTGTCCATTGATTTTTTTCCTTAAGAGGATTCCCCTCTTGACGTTACAATCTAAGTCTAATACAATAAAAGAAAAAAATATGTTGTTTTTCCAACAAATGAGGTGACTTATGACAGAACATTATAAAAAAATATTGCAATGCCCCTTATTTCATGGAATTCATGAAGTAGACCTACCCCATCTTTTGCCATGTTTAAAAGCATTTACAAAAACGTATGAAAAAAATGAAATTATTTTTTTAGCTGGTACTACCATTCATTATACTTGTGTAGTATTGCAGGGAAGTGTTCAAATTTTGTATGAAGATATTTTGGGAAATCGGACGATTTTTGGAAATGTTGGTACTGGTGAACTATTTGGTGAAACCTTCTCTTTTTTCCAACAAGAGCCACTACCTGTTAGTGTTATTTCCAATGAAGAATCTCTTATTTTATATTTGGATTGTGGTGGAATTTTAACTACTTGTTCCTCCACCTGTAAATTCCATCATCAACTCATTGAAAATATGTTAAAAATTTTTGCCAGAAAAAATATTTTCTTAAATAAAAAAATTCGCTATTTGTCCAAGCGAACCACAAGAGAAAAATTACTAGCCTATCTTTCTGATGAAGCAACTTCCTCCAAAGAAACTATATTTTCCATTCCATTTAGTAGGCAAGAACTGGCTGATTTTCTTTGTGTGGAGCGAAGTGCTATGTCCACAGAACTTAATAAACTAAAAAAAGAGGGGATTTTGGATTTCCATAAAAATCAGTTTCGATTTAAAAACTCATAATTTTATTTCCATTAAAATCCTATTGCAAATTCTTTGGTTGCTAATAACTAACAATACCCAAAGGTTTGAGCGTTCACACTCATTACCTTTGGGTATTTTTATTTAAGATTCTTACTTTTTTATTTTTTTAAGTCCCACTGCATTAATAAAAACTCTTTCTCATTTGCCTCTGGGTGCTCTAACACATAAGCAAGCATCTCATTTAGTATTACTCCAATTTGCTTTCCTTGAGATACCCCAGCGTCCATTAAATCTTTTCCACTAACTGCCAACTGTTTTAAGCAGACGCACTCATTTGCCTCTTTGATTTCTTCATAAAGAACTTTTATTTGCTCAATTTCTCTTAAACGTTCTTCCTTTTTATAATTACTTTTTGCCTTTGTATCTGCAATGGCAAGTTCTAATAAATCTGGAAACAATTCATGCCCAATGTTACAAAGTAGCTTTCTTATATCTGCTTTATCTACTTTAAAATGGTGGGAATGATACATCACCAATTTACTTACTTTATCTATGGTGTCATTATCAAAACGTAAATCTCTCAATATACGTTTTGTTCGTTCACTTCCTACTTTATTATGGTCAGGAAATACATCTGCTCCATCATCATTTACTTGATGAACCAATGGCTTTCCTATATCATGGAGAAGTGCGGATAAACGAAGCACTTTTGTAGGCTTTATTATTTTTAGCATTTCAATAGTATGCATACCTACTGTATAACAGTGGCAAGGATTGTTTTGTTGCTGATTCATTATATGATCAAATTCAGGAAAAATTAACTTTGTCACACCTGTTTCATAGGCAATTAGTAATTTTTCAGGATGTGGACTTACCAGTAACTTTACTAATTCTACTTGGATTCGCTCCTTACTTACCTTTAATAAGTTGGGAGCAATTTGCTCAATGGCTTTTTTCGTTTCTTCTTCAATTTCAAACCCTAATTGAGCAGAAAAACGAATGGCTCGTAAAATTCTAAGTGCATCTTCACAAAATCGTTCCGTTGCTTTACCAACGCATCGAATGATTCCATGTTTTAAATCTTCTTTTCCTGAAAATGCATCAACAATTCCTACTCGCTTGTTATATGCCATTGCATTGATGGTGAAATCTCTACGTTTTAAGTCTTCTACTAAGTCATTGGTAAATTCCACTGAATTTGGATGTCTACCATCTTCATATTCCCCATCAATGCGATATGTGGTCACTTCAAATCCTTCTTTGTCTAACATAACAGTAACCGTCCCATGCTCAATCCCAGTATCAATGGTTCGATGAAAGACTTGTTTTACTTGTTCTGGGGAAGCATTGGTTGTAATATCCCAATCACCAGGAATTCTGTGCAAAAGTGTATCCCTTACACACCCACCAACTGCAAAAGCTTCAAATCCTGCTTGTTCTAGTGTTTCTATGATAAACGATACCTTATCTGGAATCTGCATTTCCACGCTCATAGTATTTCCTTTCTGTTACAACAATATCTGTTTTCTATCCTATTATATGTATTATGGCTGTATGTGTATCGGTACATTCCATCTTTGTGCAAAGCTAAAAGCGTAAGTATTTTCTTTACACAATATAGTCAATGGTCCACAATAATTAAATGCTCCTTCCCCAATGTCTTTAATAGAAGCTGGCAAGAAAATACTTGTTAAACTGCTACATCCATAGAATGCGTCCACACCTATTATTTCCACTCCTTCTTCAATGATAATAGAAGTAACGGATGTTTTATCCTTAAATGCTTCTTTCTCAATAGTTTTAATAGGAGTTTGGTTGTAAGTGGCTGGAACTTGAACAACTGCCTCATTTCCCAAATATTTCGTAATAGAAATGGTACCATTGGTAACTACTGCTTCATACTTATTATCAATAATAATTGTTCCGTCTTCTAACTGGCCTTGGCTTGAAGTATCCTCACCTGAAGTATTTTCATTTGAAGTATTTTCAGCTGTACTATCTTCTTTCATACTTGATTCATTGGTATCTTGTAATTGCTCATTTGAAGTATCTTCATTGGATTTTGATTCATTGGAAACTATTTCTTTGGAAGATGATTCATTTGGAGTATAAAAATTATTCTTATTTTTATTCATTGAACCGACCACCATAACAATGACAGCTAAGATTGCCAGTACAATAGCTACACCTACAATAGTAAATAACTTTTTTGTGTAACTTCCATATACTTTCTTTGCAAAGTCTTCATCAAATCCGTCATCTTCTGTATTATCTATTTTTACACGATTTTGTTTCGCCTTATATTCCATTTCTTTCGTTTCTTGTTGTTTTGATAAAGTAGTCTTGTTCGTTGGTTTTTTACTTTCAGACTCTCTAGTTGTAGATTCTTTATGAATCATTTCTTTATTTGTAACTTTTTTGTTTGTAACTTTTCTGTTTGCAACTTTTGTATTTGTAATCTCTTTATTTGCAATTTCATTTTTTGCAACTTTTTTGTCAATGCGTTGTTGATTGCTTGACTCTCCCTTAATTGACTCTGAATTGGTAATTTTTTTACTTATCGTTTCTTTTCCAAGTGACTCTCTATTGGCGTCCTTTGTATATGACTTATATTTTGGTTCTTTAAATATAGGTTCTTTCTTATTATCACTAAATATTTCCCTATCTATTTGAGTTGTTTCTTGTTTTTTTACATTTGTCTTTGGGGTAGGAATTATGGTAATTTCTTTTTCTTCTTGTTTGTTAAGTTGATTATCAAGTACAGAGTTTATATCTGGTTTTTCCAAATCCAAATCCCACTCAATTCCCTTTGTAAAATCAATGGATTCTACCCAAGAAATATCTTTTTCTTCTATCTTAAATCTATGACCACAGGCAACACATTCAAATGCATTGTCTTTATTTTCTGTTCCACATATTGGACACTTCATAACTAGCTCCCTCCTACGAAACATAAGTTAAAGTGTCAAAAGAAACGATTTTATTTTCTTTGACACTTTAACTACTACAATTTTTCTAGTATGCTTTTCCCCAGTAAACCATTGTTTTTGCTTCTTTTCCACAGCATACACAATGTCCTGAAATTTGTTCTTGCTTAAATGGCATACAACGAGAAGTTGCTGTTGTTTCTTCTTTAATCTTTACTTCACAAGCCTCATCTCCACACCACATTGCTTTTACAAATCCTGGTTTATTAGCAATGGCATCTTTAAACTCATCATAAGTAGTAACACTTACTGTATGACTATCTCTATGAGCTCTTGCTCTCTCTAACATATCTACTTGAATAGTATTTAATACTTCTTCTAATTTTTCTGCTAATTCATCTAAGGAAACTACAATCTTTTCTCTTGTATCACGACGTACAATCACACCTTGATTTGCTTCAATATCCTTTGGTCCAAGTTCAATACGAACTGGAATACCACGCATTTCTTGCTCTGCAAACTTAAATCCTGGTCCTTTGTCAGACGCATCTACTTTTACACGGAAGTTTTCTTCTAATTGGCTCTTTAATTCATATGCCTTATCAAGAACACCTTCCTTATGTTGTGCGATTGGAATAATCATTACTTGTGTTGGAGCAATTCTTGGTGGTAATACAAGACCACTGTCATCTCCATGCACCATAATAATTCCACCAATTAAACGAGTAGAAAGTCCCCATGATGTTTGATGAACGTATTGTAATTTATTTTGCTTATCAGTAAATTGAATACCAAACGCCTTTGCAAATCCATCACCGAAATTGTGGCTTGTTCCTGATTGTAATGCTTTTCCATCGTGCATTAATGCTTCGATTGTATAGGTTGCTTCTGCTCCTGCAAACTTTTCTTTGTCTGTTTTTCTTCCCTTAATTACAGGAATTGCAAGAACTTCTTCACAAAAATCAGCATATAAATTTAGCATTTGAATGGTTCTTTCTTCTGCTTGTTCTGCTGTTTCATGAGCAGTATGTCCTTCTTGCCATAAAAATTCTCTAGAACGTAAAAATGGTCTTGTTTCCTTTTCCCAACGAACAACAGAACACCATTGGTTATAAACTTTTGGTAAGTCACGATAAGATTGGATATCCTTTGCATAAAAATCACAAAATAGTGTTTCAGATGTTGGTCTTACACACATTCTTTCTTGTAATTCATTTAACCCACCATGAGTTACCCATGCTACTTCTGGTGCAAATCCTTCTACATGGTCTTTTTCCTTTTGTAATAAACTTTCTGGAATAAACATTGGCATATAAACGTTTTCTACGCCAGTTGCTTTAAAACGTTTATCCAATTCCTTTTGAATATTTTCCCAGATTGCATAACCTGCTGGTTTAATTACCATACATCCTTTTACACTAGAATAATCAATTAATTCTGCTTTCTTCACAACATCTGTGTACCATTGTGCAAAATCCACATCCATAGATGTAATGGCTTCTACTAATTTTTTTTCCTTTGCCATATCCTTTTCCTCCTAATTTTCGATACAAGGCTTTCTTTGTAGCAACAATGATTTTATCAGTAGTGATTTTCTTCATCGTTGTATAAACATTTCTTACAATAAAAAAAGCCTCGTATCCCTATTCAAAGGGACCGAAACTTCTATCGGCGGTACCACCCTAATTAACTATCGTTCACTCATTGCTTCGTTAACGCCGAATACGTCATGCTTTCACATGAAGACTCCAAGGTAGGTTCTATGTCTTTGCTTAGATAGTTGCACCAACCCTATCCTCTCTAAAAAGCTAAGTTTCATATACTAATCCTTTTCATTGTCACATTGGATTTATTTTAAGACATATTATACGTTTTGTCAATTTCTTTTATTAAAATCCAACCGATTGGCCCTAAAAACAATCCCATTAAACCAAATAATTTTAATCCTACATACATAGTTATCATTGTTTCAATAGAAATCATTCCAATTCTCTCCCCAAGTAACTTTGCTTCTAAGATTTCTCTTAGAAAATAGCAAATGGCATAAATAGTACCAATCTGTGCAGCTTGTATCCAATTTCCATTTATAATACTAATAATTACCCAAGGAATAAAAACAGTTCCTGTTCCAAAAATAGGTAGTGCATCTAAAATTCCAAGTAACAATCCAATTAAAATACCATAGGGATTTCCAATTACTGTTAAACCAATCATACAAATTGCAGTTGTAAGAAGCATAATAATTAGCTCCGTTTTTAAATATGCACCACCTACACTTTTTAGTCTTCTTGTAATTACATTAATTTCTCTTAAATACATAGACTGTTCTTTTTTCTTCAATATAATATCCCGCTCATGAATACAAAAAATAGTGGCAACAAATACAACTGCTGATACTGTGGTAATTTCTACAATACTAGCAACAAATGGCAAGGAATTATTCATAATATATGGCATAATTTCTTCTAAAATTGCTACTTCCATATTGTCTAATAATTGATACAAATAACCAATCATACAGCCATCTTTTAACCGAAAAAAATGTTCTATATTCATACATAAAGTAGTTATTTTTTGTATGATACTATCGCTATACTCAGGTAGTTTATCCACAAAGGTTTCTATTTGCCCTATAAGAAGTCCACCAACAATATATAATATTCCCACAAAAATAGTGGATATAAAAATTAAAATAAAAATACCACTAATGGTTTCTGATATATGGAATTTCTTACTAATAAATTTTGCTGGCTTCCAAATTCCATAGGCAAGTAATACTGCAAATAAAAAAGGAACTACTAAGGGTAGTAAGTATCGAAATACGAAATAGACTACACCAGTAGTTCCTATAAAGAATATTGCTCTCTTTTGTTTCCTAGTCATCGTATCTTTTGTCCCCTTACTATTTATGTTTTGTACACTAATAGTATAGACGAAAAAACAACTTCTATTCTCTAGGAGAGTGATTTCTTATTGGTATTTTTTTCATAGTAAAATGTCATTTCCTTATTTGTTATTGGGTGAACAAATGATAACTGACAAGCACACAATCCAATTGCTTCTACTCTTTTTTCATTAAAACCTTGATTGTAATGCTTGTTATACTTTTTATCTCCAAATAGTGATAAATTCCTACTAGAAAACTGTACTCGAATTTGATGTTGTCTTCCAGTAATAAGATGTACTTTTACAAGGGTTGTGTCTTTTATTTCTTCTGGGTACTTCTTAGCTAGTACATCTACTTCCGACCAATCGTTCATAGGACAAACTTCATAGAATAATTCTGCATATTTTGCTCCTTGTGTATGCTTATCCACTACTGTTGTCACATTGTTTCTTTTATCGGTAAGCAAATAGTCTACAAGTGTACCACTTTTTTCTTTCGGCGTGCCACAAAGGAGGGCATAATAGTACTTTTTCATTGTACCATCTTGTACTTGCTTGCTTAAATGAGCGGCTGCTTTTTTTGTTTTTGCATATACCATTACACCAGATACTTGGCGATCCAATCGATGAATCACACCTACATAAGCTGGTGTTTTCTCTTTGCTTTTTCTTGTTAAATATGTTTTTATTTCACTTGCTAAATCCATTGCAAATGACTTTCCACTTTGAGATTCTATTCCTGCTTTCTTTCTTACGACAAGAATATGCTCATCTTCCATAATAATATCTAACATAATATACCTATTTATTCACTAATCTTCTCTTAATAATAAATCTTCTAATTCACTTACTGATTTTACAATATAATCAGCACCTGCTTTTTTCAATTCACCATAGGAGCCATATCCATATAATACACCAACGGATTTAATCCCAAACTCTTTTGCTCCTAGGATGTCATACTTTCTATCTCCAACCATAATTAGTTCTGTCATGTCTACCAATTGTTCTTCTTCTAATAAATGAGCAATTACTTCTTCTTTCGTAGTTCTTTCCTGCGTTAATGAACTACCCGAAACATATTCAAAATATTCCTCAATTCCAAAATGCTCTAAAATCTTTTCTGCAAAATCAACTGGCTTTGATGTAGCAACAAGTAATGTTTTTCCAGCTTCTTTTAGATTTTCTAGCATTTCTCGAATTCCAGGATATATTTGATTCTCATACATTCCAATTGGCACAAAATATTCTCTTGATAACTCTACTGCTTTTAATGCGTCTTCTTCGCTAAATCCATATTGCTCCATAAATCCTTGTTTTAATGGTGGACCAATAAATGAAGTTAATTTCTCTAAATTTTCAACTTCAATATTAAACTTTTTTAATGCATACTGAACCGACTTTGTAATACCCTCCATGGGGTCTGTAAGTGTTCCGTCTAAATCAAATAAAATATACTGTTTTTCCATGATTCCCTCATATCGTTGTATTCTACTGTTTTAAGAAATCCTATTGTTTACTCGTAGGAATTTCCATTTTTTTATTAACCCTTATATTATAAGAAAGTAATGAATGTTTTGCAATATTTTTTCGTTAAATTTTTGTTTATTTGTCACCTTTCCAATGTAAACGGTGCAAATCACCTTCTAATTCCATATTTAAAAACTGATTTTGTCTTAATGCTTCATATAAAACAATTGCTACAGAATTGGAAAGATTTAAAGAACGAATATTAGAATTCATTGGAATACGAATAGACGTTTCTTCATAGTCTACTAATATTTCTTCTGGGATTCCTGCACTTTCTTTCCCAAACATAAGAAAACAATCTGGCTCATAGGATACCTCTGTGTACGTTTTCTTCGCTTTTGTGGTTCCCATATAAATTTTTGCATTTGGATTTTTCTGTAAGAAATCTTCAAAGTTATCATAAATATGTAAGTCTAATTGATCCCAATAATCCATACCTGCCCGTTTTACTGCCTTTTCTGTAATACGAAATCCTAATGGTTCAATTAAATGCAAACTTGTCCCTGTTGCCACGCAAGTTCTTCCTATATTTCCTGTATTTGCTGGGATTTCTGGTTCAAATAATATAATATTCATAGCAATTCCTTTCTCTTACTTTTTTATTATTGCCATTAACCAATAATATCTAATTTATAGATTTCATCTTGTTTTGGTAAATCTAAAAATCGCTGTTCCTCTTCATTTACAATAATTCTATCATTGCCCCCTGTCACTTTTCCAATAACAACTGCATCAATTCCCTCGTTATGCAACGCCTCTACTAATTGATTTCCATTATTAGTTGTCATAAGCATAGAACCACCAGATAGTAGATAGTATGGATTCACATTAAAATATTCACTAACCTCTACGGTTCGTTGATCCATTGGGATTTTCTTTAAATCAATATTCATTCCAACATTTGCTCCATCAAGTAGCTCCCATAATCCTCCAAACACTCCACCTTCTGATAGATTATGCATTGCAGATACTCCAAGTTTTCTAGCTATCTCACATTCCTTTTGGCAACTTAATTTGCTAATAAAACGTTCTGCACCATCTAAAAATTCCTCTCGATATCTCTTTAATAACTCTTCTTTTTTATAATGTGCAATTAGATAACTTCCTTCTAATCCAACTGTCTTTGTAATAACAATATCTTGTCCAGCCTTTGCACCCTCTAGTATTTTTTCTTCTCTTTTTCCTATGGCTGTTAATGATAATATTGGCATAGTTACTGCCATGGAAACTGTTGTATGAC
Source organism: uncultured Lachnospiraceae bacterium (assembly GCA_904395845.1). Lineage (GTDB taxonomy): Bacteria > Bacillota > Clostridia > Lachnospirales > Lachnospiraceae > Fimimorpha. Next base: position 428 of record CAJFOH010000032.1, on the reverse strand, counting down.
CACCAATAATTTCCATATTGTGTGCTTGGCATAACTCATCTAACTGCTTCATCCATTGTAGCATACGCATTTCTTCGCTTTTTTTAGGAAATATAATCTCAACAGAAATTGCAATTGGAGTAGCACTACTTGCAAATAAATCATTTACAACACGATAAAATGCAAAGATAGGTGCTTTTCTACTATCTAGACAGATGGAATTTACGGACATAACAAAAACTCCGTCTTTATCCCATGAAAGTACGGAGCTGTCCCTTCCAATTCCTGCACCTACAAGAACTTCTTTTCTTCTTGGTGTAATTGGTCTTAAAATACTTTTTTTTAATGTATTATATGAAACTTTTCCTAGCCTCATAATCTTCTTCCTTTTCTTTAATCCTTTTATTTCATTTAAGGTAGAAGAAGTGATATACACTACTTCTACCTTT
>CAJFOH010000031.1 GCA_904395845.1 uncultured Lachnospiraceae bacterium | reverse complement strand
TTTCAACTACAAATTTTTTAACTCTTGAAAGAAATGGGGTAAGTTTTTTTATTATAAATGATAAAGTTTATGATAAAGAATTTAATGTGGTTACCACATTTAATTTACCAACTAATCCATATTTTTTAACAGATGGGAAAAAGAATATTATGCTAGGTGGGAGTGGGAATTGGCCAATATTTAATGCTGGGAGGTACGGAGTGTATGAAATAGCAACACACGACGATGGAATTATTGAAATTCAACTTCAAGAGCCACTTACAAAAAAGAATACACAAACATTAAAATTGATATTCGATTTCGATATTGATTTATATAGCTAGGAGGAATAGATATGGAAATACGAGCAAGACCGTTATGGTCTTATTTTTATGCCAAAATAAGAATTAAAGGAGTAAAAAAGTGGAAAAATTATTAAATTGGATTAGCTTATTATTTGGTTTTTTAGGAGGGTGTCTAGCAAAAGTTTTTGGTGGTTACGATGTCTTGCTAACAACAATTATACTTCTAGCAGTTATTGATTACTTTTCAGGGGTATTAAAAGCAATTTACAACAAAGAACTTTCATCTGCAATTGGATACAAAGGAATCATTAAAAAAATAATGATGTTTGTAGTAATCGCATTAGCTTGTGTGATGCAAAAACTAATTGGAGATAGCATCCCTCTAAGAGAGGTAACTATTAGCTTTTTTATTGCAAATGAGGGTATTTCCTTATTAGAAAATGCAGCAGCCATTATTCCAATCCCAGCTAGGCTAAAAGAAGTTTTGTTGCAACTAAGAGATAAACAGGAGTAAAAATATGTTTACAATAGAAAATAATAGAATTCGAGTCATACAAGGAGATACAGGGATTATAGAACTTGAATTAGATAATCACTCTTTAATAGAGGGAGATGTTGTCTATTTTACAGTAAAAGAGGACTATGGTACAGAAGTTCTAATCTTCAAAGAAATAACCGAATTTGAAAACGGAAAAGCAAAGATTGTTCTAACATCAGAGGATACAAGTTTAAAGCAAGGTACATATAAATACGATATTCAATGTAATCTTGCTGATGGACGTGTAGATACAGTAATTTCACCATCTATATTTCAAGTGTTAGGAGGGATTACAGATGTATAATTGCGAAACCTTAAAAGCAAATCTGTCTGTAAAACAAGGGATAGAAGGGAATCTTTCTATTCCTTCGGCGTTATCAGGGGTTAGAGAGGAAGAACTTGTAACAATTAATGTTGCAGATGAGATATTACAATTAACAACAGATAAATACCAAACTGCAATTATAGAAGAAAACGTAACATTGTTATTACCAGATGTAGAAGAATTTGTAGAGATACATTTTTATTTTAAAAATAGGAATAACGTAAACGTATTTTTGCCTAACGAGGTCAAATGGAAAGGCTATCCTTTAGTAACAGACGATATTATTGAATTAAAGTTTGTATTTATCAATAATGAGTGGTTAGGAGAGTTAATAAAATATGAAGAACAAGTAACACCTGTTATGGATGGACTAATCTGCTGGCTAGATGGTAGAGACGGAGAAGGTAGTGATATAGTATGGAAGGACAGAAGTGGTAATGGGAATAATGCAAATATCATTGGTCAAGGTCATGTATGGACTGGAGAATCTTTAAGATTTACTACTGGTTCAAATACAAATATTTTTGAAGCAGTAGATGTATTAGAAGATGCAACTAATTATACGTTGGAAATAGCTATAAAAATAAATGAAACAAGAGCAGATTTTCAAGGAATCATACTTGCAAATACTAAGAAAATATGGAATGGTGCAATATTTTGGGCTATACATGATGAGTTATTGCGTGTTGACCCACCAAGATATGATTTTGATTTTAGTAATTACAATCAAAAAAATATTATAACAGCTATAAAAAATGGGAATTCATTAAAATTATATATTAATGGAGTACTTATTAAAACTTTTGCGCAAGTCCTTACTTCTATTAAGTATTTAGCAAATTGGGGTGACTATTCGCCTAAGGCAGATTACTATTCTGTAAAAGTATATAATAGAGCCTTGACAGATAAAGAAATACAAGAAAATTACATATACGAGTCTTCTATAAAAAACACGAAAACCTTACTAGAGAATAGAATTTCTAACGTAGAAAAGGAGAACGATACACAAGATGAAGTTATAAATACAACAATGATGGCAACAGATGAACTATTTATGATGCTAGAACCATTGTTGTTAAGTGATACATATAACTTAGAAAGGAGCGTGAGCAAAATGGTAGAAATGTATGTAGCAATGATACAAAGAGGTATTAAGACAATAGACCAAGTACCAACAAGATACCGAGAGCAAGTAAAAGAATTATTATCACTGTTAGAAGATTAGCATCTAGTAAATACTAGGTGCTTTTTTAATACAAAATAAGAAATGAGGTAAAAATATGAGAACAGGATTAGAAGTATCACAAAGAGCATTAGAAATGTTTAATGAAAGAGAAAAATATGCATATCTATACGGAGCAAAAGGGGAGTTAGGAACAGAAGAATTTATTCGATATATGTTTAAACAGTATCCAGCTTATTTTTCTAAATACTCAGCAGAACAGTTAGAACAGATAGTAGAGTATTCAAAAGGAAAAATCTTATATGATTGCAGTGGATTTGTTTGTCATTGTGCAGGTATCCCTACAAGCTACAGTGGGAAATTAATGTCTGAATGTACAAAGCACACAACAGATACAAAAGAGGGAAAAGCTGGGTGGCTTGCATGGAAGAATGGACACGTTGGAATTGATAGGGGCGATGGAACATTTTTACATATGTATAAAGAACTAGAAACAGTCGTAGCAGATAGATTTTCAAATTACGATTGGCAAAAGCAAGGTCGATTAAGAGGGGTAGATTATTCTTATGAAGATAAAATAGAAGATAAGGTAATGACACATACAGTACAAAAAGGGGAAACC
>CAJFOH010000030.1 GCA_904395845.1 uncultured Lachnospiraceae bacterium | reverse complement strand
CCATTATTTCTTGGAAATGCTCTAATTCCTTTTTTATTTTCTTAGCTTCTTCTTCTAATTGGGTAATTTCCCTCTTTCTTCCTAATAGGTTACTATTATTTTTAAATGCCCCACCAGTCATAGAACCGCCTACATTTAGCAATTCACCTTCTAATGTAACGATACGAATACTATGCTTATACTTTTTTGCTACCTTCATTCCATTGTCAATAGTGTCTACAACTAATGTTTTTCCTAATAAAGATTGTAATAATGGCTCATAGATTGCCTCACTGCTTACTAATGTATTTGCAACTCCTATGACTCCTTCTTCCTTTAATAGATTAACTTCCTTTATTTCTCCAAAGCCTTTAATAGCACTTAATGGCAAAAAGGTAGCACGACCATATTTGTGTTGTTTTAAATATTCAATTAATTGCTTTGCTGTTTGCTCTGTATCTGTAACAATATTTTGAATGCTTCCACCTAATGCCGTTTCAATGGCAATTTCATATTTTTTCTCGACTTGAATGACATCAGCAACTACACCATGAATTCCTATTGTAGTAGCTTTTTGCTCCATAATTCGTTTTATACTATTTCCATATCCTTCATACCGTTCTGCAATGTTTTTCAATGACTCTGCTTTTGTATGTATTGATTGATACAATCGATTTCTCTTTTCATTTTCATTTTTATACTGAGCAATAGAAGCTAGCTCTTTCTTTCTTTGCTCATAAATAGATGTTTGCAAATGAGTCTTTGAGGCAATATTTGCAATTTGTTCTTCTATTTCTTTTTTATATTTATTTGCTTCTACTTCATACAATTCTTCTTCGCTTTTGCTTCGAATTAAATTTTGACTAATTTCAGCTCTACGAATCATTGCCTGCTCTAATAAAGACTGAAGCCTTTGTTCTTCAATAGACTGCTTTGATTTTTCATTTAATAAAGAAATAATCTTACTTTTACTTTCTTCTATCCATTGGCTTTTTTCTTCTACTATATGTGCCAATTCATTCTTTTTTATTTCTACTTCATGTTTTTCTTTAGAAATAGCCCCTATTTCTTGTTCTAAAATATTTTTTTCTTCTTCCAATGTAGCTAACTTTTTCTCTTTTATTGATACATCTTCTTGTATATTTTTTTCTCTAGCTAGAATATGAGCTACATTGGTTTCTTCTGTATTAATTTGTTCTTTTAATACATTAATATTCCCTTGTATATTTCCTTTTTCTAATATGTTCTCTTGTAGTTGTTTTCTACTTTCTTCAATTCTTTTTTCTATCCGTTCTAATTGCCTTACTACTTCTTCAAACTCGTGTTTTAACTCTTCGCCTGACGTTTGCTCTTTTTCTAGTTGGGCTTGCACAATTTCTATTTTTTCTTCATTTTCTTTTATCTGCTTTTGAATAAACTCAGTATCTAACAAAAATGCATTAATGTCATAGCATTTTAACTCTTCTTTTAATTTTAGAAACTTTTTTGCAACCTCTGCTTGTTTTTCTAACGGCTCTACTTGCTTTTCTAGTTCCTCTAAAATATCTTTTACACGAACTAGATTCATATGCTCGTCTTCTAATTTTTTAAGAGCAATGCTTTTTCTTCGTTTAAACTTTACAATTCCAGCTGCTTCATCAAACAACTCTCTTTTTTCATCTGGTTTTCCATTTAAAATCTTTTCAATCTGCCCTTGACCAATAATAGAGTACCCTTCTTTTCCAATTCCAGTATCGTAGAAAAGTTCTTGGATATCTTTTAATCGACAATTTGCTCCATTGATTTTATACTCGCTTTCACCAGAACGATATACTCGTCTTGAAACAACTACCTCATCATATTCAATATTTAACTGATGGTCAGAATTATCTAGTGTAATTGCAACATATGCAAAACTTTGTGGCTTTCTATTTTCCGTTCCCGAAAAAATAACATCTTGCATACTTGTCCCACGAAGTTGCTTTGCACTTTGCTCACCTAATACCCAACGAACTGCATCTGCTACATTACTTTTTCCACTTCCATTTGGTCCAACAATACATGTTATACCATTATGAAATTCAAAATTGATTTTATTTGCAAATGATTTAAACCCGTTTACTTCAATGGACTTTAAATACATAGTTATCCTCTATTCTAAACTTATTTTTTGTTGCTTATCTAAATCTCAGTGAGAAGAACATTTCTCTACTGCTTACTTTTCATAAAAGATATCTTCTTTTTGTAACGTTAAAATTCCCTCATAAGCCGCATTTTGCTCTGCTGATTTTTTTGTTCTTCCAGTACCTTCACCTACAACTCTTTCTCCAATTCTAGCATTTACAGTGAAGATTTTATTATGGTCTGGACCTTCCTCTCCCACTAATTGATAGTTTAATAATTCCTCAAATTCACGTTGTACTATTTCTTGTAAGATAGTCTTGCTATCATAAAAGAGTTTTTTATTTTCTAAATCGTTTAATACATAAGCGTTTACAAATTCTTTTGCTATAGCAAAACCACCATCTAAATACAATGCACCAATGATAGCTTCTAGTGCATCAGAGGTTATCGATTCTCTTTGTCTGCCACCTGTGGCATTTTCCCCTTTTCCTAAAAGTAAATACTTTCCTAAGTCCATTTCTCTTGCACAAAGTGCTAACGTAGGTTCACAAACCATACTAGAGCGCATCTTTGTCAATTCACCTTCTGGCTTTGTTGGATATTTATGATATAAAAACTCACTTGTAATTATTTCTAGTACTGCATCCCCTAAAAACTCTAATCGCTCATTATCCTCTCCCTTTTTCATATTATTTTCATTGATAAATGAACTATGAGTTAATGCTTGCAATAATAACTTTTGATTCTTAAATTGATATCCTATTTTTTGTTCCATCTCTTTTATTAATTTTTCTTGTTCCATACTATTCTACCTTCTATCTTCTTTCTTTTGCTATATTCTATCTATGTATTTTATCCTAACTATAACAATAGATGTGGCAAGTAACCACATCTATATCCCTAATCTTTACTTTTATTATGAAGCTTGCATCTTATGACTTTATCGTTTACTGATACACTTCTTATGCCATAGCAGATTTAATTTGTTCTACTGCATCACCAACAGTTGTAATATGTTCTGCAGATTCAGTTGGAATTTCAATATCAAATTCTTCTTCAATTCCCATAATAATTTGGAAAACATCCAAGGAATCTGCACCTAAATCATCTACAAATGTAGTGTCCATTGTAATCTCATCTGCATCTACATTTAATACCTCTGCAATAATCTGTTGTAACTTTTCAAATTCCATTTTGAATAATCCTCCTACTTTTTAAAACACTTTCATTTCATTCTTTTTATACTATGTATTTGTCTATATTATAATACCATATATGGTATATGATTCAACAATACATAGTGAACTATATCTTTATTTTTTTATCCTTTGGCATTATAACTTGATAAAATAAAATTGTCTACTATAAATTATATTATTTTTTCTTAACATAAAAACTTCTTCATAATAAGTTATCTTATTCTACCACT